>NZ_CEYNTP010000024.1:0-18780 GCF_982873095.1 Lentiprolixibacter sp.
AGCCCGTTGAGGTTTGCAATATAATAGGTGTTGCCACCTGAATTTAGTTCCAGCCAGTTACCACTTTCGTCATCAAACCTTACCACTTCACCGCCACCATTGGTATTCCATTTTGCCGGGAAGTCACCGATGAAGTCATTGGAGAAATCGTCAAAAAAGAGCAATTCGTCCCCGGGCACGAAATCGAATTTGTTGTATACCTGCAGTGCCCGGGCACCTCCGGCATTTTCCCGGTTGTTTTCCGTCTGGCTAGTCTGGTCGGTGTTCTCGCCATTTGGGGGTTGCGGCGTGTTTTGTTTAGGTGCGGGCTCCTTTTTACCTGTTTTGGGATTTAATATACTGTCCATCCCTTTGGAGGTTTCCTTGTACACCTTTTCCTCGGTTTTTCGGATAACGGCTTCTTCAGCAGCCTTCTCGGCGCGTTTTCGAAGTTTTTTCAGTAATTGTCCTTCTGCTGAGGGGATGATAAATAGAAAGAGCAGGATAGTACATGCTCCAAGTAGTATTGGATGCTTTGTTTTCATGGTTAAGTGTTCTTTGTGAGGTAATTAATATACTAAAAAAGGAACTTTTAGTACTTAATAATGTGTGGGTTGCAAGAATTTGCTTACCGCCGGGGTTGTATGGTGTATCAGTTCATCCGATACAGGATAAGGTCCTGCCCCTGTCCTTTGGTGACCAGTTCAAGATCGCGGTCGTTGTCCAGGTCGTCCAGGCTGATGGCGTCAACACCAAAAACCGGGAAGCCCGGGATGCTGTTGGTTTGACTGTCAAAGAGGTATACTTTTTCCCCTTGGAGGTCGGTTACACTCACATAGATCTTGTCATACAGATAAAAGATCTTTGGGGCGGTATAAACGCCGAGGTCCAGTGTAATGGGCCTGCCTTTTATGGTAAGGATATTTTCAGTCAGGGTGGCCAGGGTCTTGCTCGTGGCATCAATGCGGTGCAGGGCATCGAGGTTGAGCCTGCTGGCGGATAATTTGCCTTTGGTATCGATGGTGTACAGGCGCCCTGTGTTGTCAGTAAATGTAAACTGGTTGCGGTAAAGGTATACAGGATTCTCCGAAAACTCGAAGCGCTGCTCTACAGGAATTCGGGTTTTACCCACCCGGTTGCGGATCTCAAGGGAGCCATTTTCCAGCTGGAACACCAGATAGTCCTTACTACCCACACGGAAGTGCTGGGGTGCCCTCAGGATTGGAGCCTCGGCCTCTGTGTACGTATAGCCTTTTACGATTTGTCCCCTGCTGTTGTACATGAAGACCTTTCGGCCCTGGCTGACCACAAAGCGGTAATTGCGGTTGTTCTCGTAATCGAATACAGCAAGGGGGTTCAGGTTGCCCCCTTTGAAACTCATATTGAAAGGGGCTACCTCTTTGCCATTTCGGTCCAAAATGAGGAACTGCTCGTTGGTGGTAAAAGCCAGTTGTAATCGTCCATTTTTATATATGTCAACCTGCCTGATCTCGCCCTGTACCCTGCTGTCTAATTGCTTTTTCCACAGGATTTTTCCTTCCGGGGAGATGAGGTATAATTTGTTTTCGGCATCCTGTACCACGATTTCTTTTTTCCTGTTTCTGTGGTTGATGACGAATTGCGGCTTTGTGGCCACCTCAGCATCCAGTTGTAAACGGAACACCTCCGTTGTCGTATAGCGCATGGCAGGCTTGCCAATACGTGAAACCGCCATATTGTTGAAATAGTAGTCGGATCCCGACACCAGTTGCCCGGAGTAAGCAAAACCTGATGGGAAAGGGGTGGATTCCTGCAGCCCGCTTTCATTAAAAAGGGGTGTATCCATAAGTGCTTTCATGCCCTTTGCGTCGGCAATGAACTCCAATGAGGCTTCCCGTGACCTGAACCTGGAGCTGCTCTCGTATACCGGGTTTAGCTCATAAACAGCCCCGCTGTTAAAGGCCTGCAGGACCGCTTCGAGAGATTTGGCAGAAGAGGCAAAGATGAACTGGTTTTCCAGCCGGGTAACATAAAGAGCATTGAAATCACTGATGATGGGTTTAAAGTAGATGCTGAGGAAATCCCCGTTCCTCAGGGTCAGGATCTCGCTACCCTGAAACTGCCGGCTGCCGGTTTGGTCTTCCCCCAAAAAAGCTTCCAAAGCAGCGGAATCGAACATATTGAGGACCACCACTTCCTCCCCCTTTAGGTAGATGATGCCTACAGACTCCAGCGCCGAGAACAAATCCTCCTGAAGGGTTCCTTCTCCCAGGAAGTTTTGCTGATTTCTTACAAACTGGGTGTAATTGTCGAATGTAAATGAAAGCAGGGCGTCCGCATCTAATGGTGCCAGTGCGGCCAGTCTGTTCTCCAGAGGTTGGGTGCCCCGGAACAGGGAACCCCAGGACGGCAACGAATCCGGATGGGAGACGATACCGCTTCCTGAAACAGCTGCCTGTTCCAGGTTGATATCCATGACCTGCCAGGTAGGTGCGAGGGAATCCCTGTTTGATTCAGGCTCGACAAATGGGAAAAACCTGGTAAAACGATCTTGAGCCCCTTTGCGATAGAGGGTAGCGGATGTTCTTCCGTTTGCGGTCTTAAGCAGTTGGTCTAAAGCTGGAGTGGGTTGACTTCTTTGATTGGCAAGTCTGGCAAGTAGTTCCGGATCTTCTGACCAGAGCGATACATCGCCCCTTTCCATGGAATATAGCTGCAGGCTGTCCCGGCTATATTGGGTTAGGGATACGCCTTCAACAGTGATCGATGTTAATGGGGTCACTAGGGTGGTGTCTTCAGGGAAACGGGTTGAGGCCCTGAAGGTGGCAAGGACCATCACCTCTTTTCCATCCCGCTGACTAAGGCTCAGGGTGGCGCTGCTGTCTGAATCCACCTCTTGTAACAGACCGCCAGGCATTTCCAGCAAAGTGGAACCTCCTTCTTTCTTAAATGTAGTGAGGTAGGCGCAATTCTTCAGGTCGCTCTTAAAATTGGAAAGGTTTTGTATTTGCAGGATTACGGAAGCGTCTTGTGGAATAAACTCAATCAGGTTGTTGTCTTCCTTTTTTTTGCGTGTGCAGGCCGTGCTTAGGATTCCGAATAGCAGCAGGTATACCCAGTATCTCATTTTTGATCTGTTGCGAAGTCAAAAGCAAAGTTAAGAATATCTGTATGCCGGCAAGTCGAAATTTACACTCGGGCCTTAAAGCCCTATTACCAACAGCTGAGGTGGATCATAAATCAAGACGCAGCTGTTCAGGCAGCAAGCGGAAGCTCTTCCGGTGATACGGACAGGGGCCGTATTTTTTCAGCGCTTCCCGATGCTCCGCAGTGGGGTAGCCCTTGTTTTTATTCCAGGCGTACATAGGGTATTCCCGGTGAATCTTTTCCATGTAGCTGTCGCGCGTGGTTTTGGCCAGTACGGAGGCCGCAGCAATGTGCATGAATTTACGGTCGCCCTTTACAATACAGGCATGCGGGATGCCTTGATAGGCTGAAAATTTATTGCCATCGACCAAAACGAATTCCGGCCTGCTTGACAATTGATCAAGGGCCAGGTGCATAGCCCGGATAGAGGCGTTCAGAATATTGATCTCGTCGATTATTTCGGGAAAAACATGTGCCACCCCAAAGGCAAGAGCAGCCTCTTGCAGCACAGGTAGCAACTGCAGCCTTTTCTTTTCCGAAAGCAGCTTGGAGTCATTGAGGTTTTTGTGGGAAAAGTCGGGTTTTAGAATAATGGCTGCGGCCGTCACCGGACCCGCCAGACAACCGCGTCCGGCTTCATCCGTACCTGCTTCCAAAGGACTGTGAAGGTAGGCCTGTAACATTAACCGAAGAGTTTATAAAGTTTTGCGTAACGCGCCAAATTATGTTTAGTTTTATTTAAAAAAGATTAAACAATAAGTGAAAAATTAACACTTCTGTTGATAATTCCGTAATAATGTGAAATTTTTTAACAGAAACCCCGTGTAAACCCCTTGTTTTCTTGCATAGTTAACGATTTATTAGCAAATTTGTCCCTTGACTAATTCAAAAAACTAATTAAATGAGATCAAAGTTAACTTGGATGTTAACACCGCTTCTGGTGTTATGCATGACCTTCTCTTTTGCACAGGAGAAGACGATTTCTGGTAACGTTACGGATCAAACAGGCATTCCTCTGGGAGGGGTTGCTGTTGTGATTGTAGGTACTAGTACAGGTGTTCAGACCGATTTTGATGGAAATTATTCCATTCGGGCAAACGTTGGACAGGTACTTCGTTTTAGTTACCTAGGACTTAAAACAACAGATCGCACTGTCGGTTCTGCCAATGTGATCAACGTTGTGATGGAAGAAGACGCTGAGGCCCTTCAGGAGGTAGTGGTACAGGGGTACCGAACTGCTCCTAAGGAAAAGTCCAGTATTGCGTCGGTTACTATCTCGGCGGAGACCATTGAGAACCGTCCGAATGCGAGTTTCGTACAGACGCTTTCCGGACAGGTAGCTGGTTTGAACATTACCACTACTTCCGGTCAGCCCGGTGCTAACTCAACAGTAAACCTTCGTGGGGTAACTTCCATCAACGGTAACACCGAGCCCTTATTTATTATAGATGGTGCACCGGTTGATGAAGACAACTTCAGGAGTTTGAACCCACAGGACATCGCCAGTATTTCTGTACTGAAGGATGCCGGGGCTACCGCAATTTACGGTAACCGGGGAGCAAACGGGGTGGTGATCATCAAAACCAAACAGGGAAGTTTCAATGCTCCTTTGCAGATCAATTACTCAGGGATCCTCAGTTTCAGTTCCCTTCAGGACAACGATTATGACCTGATGGATTCCCAGGAGCAATTGACCCTGGAGAACGAAAGGGGAGCTGGTCTTGGAGGAACCCTCACTCCTGCAGAGATCGCTACTTATGGAACTACAGATTGGGCCGATTATTTCTTTGACACCGGTCTTACACAGAACCATACGCTATCCTTGCAGAGTGGTGCGGAGAAGTTTTCTCAGTTTACTTCTTTCGGGTACTTTGATCAGCAGGGTATCCTGCAGGATTCTGACCTGAAGCGTTTCAATATCCGAAACAACACATCAGGTAGATCCGAAAATGATAAATTCAATTACAGTACAAGCTTTACTATCAACTACTCTCAGTCTAACGAGCCGAACAGTATCGGATCCGGTGCGATCAACAGGAACTACATCCTGGGGGCCTATCAGTCCGTTCCTTATATCTCGCCAGACGATTATGTAGATGGAGCTGCACTTTTATCCCCGCTGTTGTTTAGCAACACACCCCTCTTCCTGATCGACCGTCTGAGGACCTATACCAGGAAAGAGGAAGAGGTGAAGATTGTAGGTAGTGTAAACGCTTCTTACGAAATTGCTCCTAATCTGGAAGCCCGGGCCGTTTTAAGTGCGGACTACCAGAGCGAATTCCTGACCAGGGCTGAAGCTCCGGATTCTTTTAACGCCCTCCTTTTTGGTGGGGAAGAAAACCCGCAGTCTGGTTTCCAACAACAAATTACAACCCGACAGTTTTCATACAACCAGGTAACTTCCCTGAACTATAACAACCAGTGGGGAAAACATTCCCTGGATGCCGGGGCCTATATGGAGTACTTTAAGGCACACTTCAGGCAGTTTGGTTACTTTGCCAACGGTTTGAACCCAAAAACCTTCTACCCCGGTGACGGATCTGGTCTGATCCAGGTTTCCATCAGCCCGAATACAGGAGGATTGTTGAGGGTAGATAACCCACAGGCACAAATCCTGAATGCCGGATTATTCTCTTACTTTACCCAGGCCGATTACGACTTCGACAGCCGATACGGATTTACAGGAACCTTCCGTAGGGATGCTTCCTACCGTTTTGCAGGAAGTAACAAATGGGCGAACTTTTACTCCCTGGCTGCCCGTTGGAACATTCATAACGAGAGTTTTATGCAGGGATCTGTATTCAACCAGTTAAAACTGCGTGGTTCTTACGGTACAGCAGGTAACCAGCGAATTGCTGGTGGTGGCTACTTTACCGCACCTGACCTTACCAAGAACCTTTTCGCAACAGGACAGGGTTATGCACTTAATAACTCTATCTTCCGATCTCAAATTGCAAATACAACGCTGAGGTGGGAGACCGTATCCCAGGCGAACGTAGGTATCGATTTTGAGGTTTTTGATAGCAGGCTCCGTGGATCTGTTGATGGATACATCAAGGAGACCTCAGACCTCTTCCAAAGCACACCAATTTCTGCAGTTAATGGAATTACCCAATTGAATGCAAATACTGGTGACCTGAAGAACACAGGTATAGATTTTACAATTAATTATGATCTGATCCGTTCTGACGAACAGGATGGCTTCAACCTTACCCTGAACCTGGTAGGTAACTACAACAAACAGGAGTTGGATAATATTCCAAACGAGGAAGGTGAGCTTATCGGAACCGGTCGTAACGGAGGAAAACTCTTTGAGTACTTTACCATTCGCTATGCCGGGGTTAACCCAGCCAATGGTAACCTGTTGTTCCTGGATGCCGATGGTAACGTAACCGAGAATCCTGATGCAGACACCGACCGTGTATGGCTGGATAAAAACATTTTCCCAGACTGGAACGGTAGTTTCGGGTTTAACATGGACTACAAAGGATTCTTCCTTCAAACGCAGTTTAACTATACCATTGGTGTAGACCGTTATGATTTTGACCTGTCAGGTTTCCAGAATCCGGATAACATCGGACAGTTCAGGAGCTCACGTGACCTGCTCCGTGCCTGGACGCCGGATAACAGGATTACGGACATTCCGAGGTACGATGCACCTAACCGTGCTGCCTTTGCCTCTGACCGCTACCTGAGGGATGCGGATTATATCCGTCTGCGATTTGCAACCATCGGATATAACTTCCCAAAACGCTTCCTGGAAGGAACCGGTATCAAGAGCCTGAGTGTATTTGGTAATGCTGAGAACCTGTTCACAATTACAGAATGGAGAGGTTTTGATGCAGAAGCACTTACGAACACCTCAAGGCAATATCCAACACCAAGGACAGTTTCCTTCGGATTTGAATTAGGACTTTAAAAAATTTAGCAATGAAAAATTACAGAAAGATATTTTACCTGATTGGCATGGTGTTCACGCTGGTAGCGTGTAACGATGCTATTGAAATCGACCAGCCGGGTAGATTGGATGCGGATGCGGCCTTCCAGACTGTGGATGACCTCCAGCAAGGTCTGTTTGGTGTGTATGACAACATCGATACTACCCCGGAAATAGCTTTTACATCTATTTTTACAGATGAATTGTCTATTGGATTTGACAACGGTGGCCAGGGACTGGCAGACTACGGGTTTGTTCTTAACCCGGGAAGCGTTGCCCCGGCTAACTTCTGGACCCGTAACTATGCGGCAATTGTATCTGCTAACCTTCTTATTGAAGGTGCAGAACTTATTGTGCCGGAAGACGCTACAGAGCAGGCTACTTATGACCAAGTTTTGGGAGAGGCTCTTGCACTGCGTGCTTTTGCCCACTTTGAACTGATGTCCTATTTCGTAACGGATTATACCGATAACAGTGTGTTTGGTGTACCTATTATGGATTTTGTACCTGCTATTGACGCCCAACCTTTGCGTGATCCTGCAGGGGATGTATGGAGCTTTATCCTTCAAGATCTTACAGATGCCAATGCCCTGTTAAGTGATGATACGAGTGATCCTACCCGGATCAACAAGGACTTTATCGCTGCTATGCGTGCAAGAATCGCTGCTTACCGCGGAGATTATGCTACAGCGGCTACGTTCAGCCAGCAGCTGATCGACAAGTATCCTTTGGCTAACCGGGCGCAGTATGAAGGTGTATTCCTTGATACAGACAATACTGAGATCATTTTCAAGCTCGAGCGAACCAACAATGATACCTATGACGGACAAGGAGCTACTGGTAGTGCTGCTGCAGGGGGATGGGCAGGGGCCCGTTTCGCCTTTGTGGATGCTACGCTTGCCGGATCCCCATACTTTGAAATGGGACGTTCCCTGTTTAATGAGCTTGATCCAGCTGACATTCGTTACGATGTCAACGTGGCACCTACCAGTCTGATCGACCCGGATTATGCGACCAACAATGATCCTGCTCTGGATATCCTTGTTGTTCAGAAATATCCCGGATCTGAGGGACAGCCATTGATGAACGATCTGAAGATCTTCAGGGCTTCAGAAATGCTGCTGATCCGTGCCGAGGCCTATGCCGATGCCGGTAGTTTGAATGGAGCTTCCAATTCTGTGGCAGCCCTCCTGAAGCAACTGCGTGATGCTCGTTTTGGAACGGATACTTCGCTGCCAACTTTTGCCAGCCAGCAGGAGGCTTTCGGAGCCATCCTGGATGAAAGGCGAATTGAACTGGCCTTTGAGGGACATCGTTACAAGGACCTTAAAAGGCTAGGGGTACGGGCCAACCGTGAAGTAACCAAGGATGCTATTGACTGTGCCTTTAATGGTGCATGCTCTTTGAGCCCGACGGATTTCAGGTTTACTTTGCCGCTCCCTATTGTGGAGTTCAATGCCAACCCGGGGCTGCGTGAACAACAAAACCCAGGATACTAATTATAAAAGTGTAAACAATGAAAAAGTATATATTTAGTTTAATCGCAGCTTTAGGTCTTCTCACTTCCTGTGAGGAAGATGTAATTGTCTTCGATACGCCTGATGGTTTTGTGCAGTTGAGTGCTACCACAGGTACGGTAACCGAGGATACCACAGACCCGGTGATCACTACAGTGGAACTGGGAAGTGGAGAAAACGAAAGTGGAGTTTCCGTTAATTTTACGGTAACTTCTTCCGATGCCTCAAGATATGTTGTTGAACCGGCATCAGGGACTATTGATATCCCCGCAGGAGAATTCTCTGCCGATATTTCCCTGTCTGTTATAAACAACATTATTGTTGATGGCGATATTGATGTAACCATTGAAATTACCGGAGCTTCAGTGCCAATTGGTATTGGAGGTGAAGAAAACTTCAGGGTAAGCAGGGTCATTACTATCGTTGATGATGACTGCCCCATCGATATCAATGCCTTTGTAGGTACCTTTGATGTATTTGAGAACTTTACTGACGGGGTTAATGCACCATTAGGCCTTGCCGATTTCTTTGGTGAAGCTTATCAACTGGAGCTTTCTCTGGCGCCTAACGATCCTTCAGGAACCAAGGTGGTCATTAACAACAGCCCAGGATTCAACGAATACATCGCTGATGGAACCGTTATGTCTTTCCTGACCTGTAACGGTGAAGTGATCTTTGATGCTGGATTCCCAACTGTAGCGCTGTTCCGTACCTTTGAATACACAGATTCTTCTTACGATGAGAGTATTGGAGAAGTTCAATGTACCGGTCCGTTAGCGACATTTGGTCCGTATCAATTTACATTGACCAGGCAGTAGGAGTATTTCCTGACTGATTCATATAAAAACCCGTGAGTTCGCTCACGGGTTTTTCTTTTGTATTACTATTGGTGTTACCAAATAATGAGAGGGTTTGTCCAACCTCACAGGAATAACCAGAGCACACCTTATACTATCAAATACTGGTGGATATATGAAGTTGATGACCTTAAAAGGAACTAGTAGCGTAATTGTTATTTCGTATCATAAAAAAACCCCGCAGTACTGGCGGGGCTTTTTTATTTGTCGGCAGGATCTTTAGAGCGTATTATAGTGCTCCAGTAGTTGGAGTACTTCCGCTTCAGATTTTAATTTAAGCTTATTCTTTTTTACATAACTGCCCAAATCATTGTTGCTACCATCAAGGGCCGTCAGTACACCTTTCTTGTTCAGTTTAACGGGCTGTGCGGTTTCCCCGTCTATACTGATGTAGTAAGATTCCACCAACTCAAACTTCGGGGGTTTGTCTTTCCCGTAGGAGGAGGTAGCGGCCTGTCCCTCACGAAGTATTACCTGCCGGCGACGAAGCAAAACAGCATTACCTTCATTAAGGGCGTTAAAATAGCCATTCTTGATCCCATCGTCATAAGTATAGGGATGAACACTGAAAACCTCACTTCCCAAACGGACAGTAATATAATCGCGTTTCATCACCGCACTGGTGGTATTCCCGTTGCGCATTTCCAGTTCATCGTTAAAAGCATTGTAACGCAAAAGAGTTTGGTAAGATTCTTCTCCCTTGATGGTGACGGTACCCACCACAAATTCCTCGTTCAGGTAAGGGGATCCAAGCACATTGGAAGGTACACGATTACTTCCCGTAACTGTATTCTGTACATATACCGTTGGGAGTTCCATGGCAGGAGATCCCTGTGCAATGCTACCATAACTGATCATAATGGCCGGAACGGCTATAATTAGTGTTTTTCTCATAGTGTATTTTAATAGATTAATAGTGTATAACAAAAATTGGTCCATTTTTCATGGAAGATTGCAAAGATAGGGGATATCAGTACAATATCAGTTCACTCTAAAATCAAAGATTTCAGAGAAGGAACTATTTCCTGCACTGTCCCTTGAACGCACACGCCAGTAGTATACGATCCCCTGGCCCGTGGTAACATCGGTTTGCAGCGAATTCTCGGACAGCGTGTCCAGAAGGGTATCTGCGGCAGCATCTGTACCAAAAAATACATCGTATTCCACCAGGTCATTATCTACGTCACTGCCTTCCCATTCCAGGGTTACCGTTCCCGTGCTGTTAATGGACGCACCCCTGGGCGGAGAAATAGCTATTGCAGGGAAAGGCGCGTAGTTCGCTACGCCGGGACCTGTGTTGTAGAACCTCCAGGTAGCACTGGTGGCGGTCTCGTTGGTGCCATTGGCACGTGATACCACATACCACTCATAGGGGTTGCCCCTTTTGAGTGTGATCAGCGCAGAGTTTGTATTGGATACGGTCCGAGAGAAATTATTATTGCTCAGGTCTTTCAGGTTCACTTCATAGGAATCTGTATTCTGGGAAGCGTTCCATTGAAATAACACCTGGCTTTGGGTGTCGTTCAGGACCTCCCCCTCATTGCATTCACTGTTATTGTCGGGGAAAACCAGGGTAGCTGCTGAAGGTACTGCTACCGGATCTGGTTCGGGATCCGGGCCGGAACCAGGTTCGTCCCCTCCTCCTCCACAGGCCAATAGCCCGCTGATCAGGAATATGCTCAGTATGTATTTCCAGTTCATTTTCTTAAAATTTTATAGTTCACCAGGGAACGTTTCGTACGGATATTCAACAGGTAAATACCCCTGGCAAGTCCGCCCATATTCAGTCGAATTTCCCGGTTGATCAAGGGATATTGTTTCCCCATAAGTTTTACCCCATTCATTGTAAACAGGGAAATTTCAACTTCTTCCAATTCATTATCCCCCATAAATATGTTCAGATCACTGCCTTCAATTGGGTTCGGGTACACCAGCAGCTTAGAACTGAGGAAAATAGTTTCCTCATAGGTGCCCTGGCAGGCTTTATCCGTACTAATCGTCAGGGTATTTTCTATTTTGTTCAGGGGCAAAGTAATCTCGCTTTCGGTTGTGCGATATACCTCATTATTTAAGATAATGGTATACGACTTCCCTCCAGAAAGGTTTATTGTGACTTCACTATCAAGGGAACCAACCCTGGAAGATACAGAGAGGTCTTCCGGTTGTGTAACACTGAGGTCAAAACAATTTTCATAACCTGGTTGCCCGGCAACTGTAATGCAAACCGTATAATCTCCGGAAGCAAGCCCACTGACTTCAAGGGTGTCATTAAAATTGATGACCTCATTGGTATTGGGCCCGGTTACTGTGGCTGTGTAATCCAGGTTTTGTGCAGCCGTAATTGCGATGCTACCATTATTGCTACTCCTGCAGGATTCTCCGGTTACGAGAATGCTGAAATTGTCAGGGGGTAAGGTAAATACCGGGCAACCCGTTACATCAACAATAGTCCCTTCCGGGGTATCTGCACACAGGTCCAAACTGTTGGGTACTCCGTCATTATCAGCATCTTCATCACAGGGATCCCCGATTCCGTCGCCGTCAGCGTCTGCCTGATCGGCATTGGCCACCAGCGGGCAGTTGTCATCTATATCCAGTATGCCATCATTATCGTCATCATTGTCACAGGCATCTCCCAGCCCATCCCCATCAGTATCCAACTGATTGGCGTTACCCACTAACGGACAGTTATCATCAACATCCAGGACACCGTCGTTATCGTCATCATCATCGTCCTGAAATCCTTCCACCACAAAATCATCTATGACCACCCCTTCCTGGTTGACAGCAGGATCGGAATGGAAAACGATTCGGAACAGCACGTTGGGTTCGTTGGTGAGATCGGTCTCACCGAGGGCAGCATTAGCCACGAAATCATAGGCGTATTCTGTGAGTGTAGTGTTGGTACCCGTCCACTGTGCTCCCGGACAATTCTGGCAGTCGTCATCTGTACCTGAACTCTCATTGGTGCGGTCACTGTTGTACCAGTTGGGCTGACTGTTAACATTCCCCAGCACATTCCAGCTTGCCCCGTCATCCGTGGAGTATTCCACGTATACGATGTCAAAGTTTATTTCGAGGTCGTAGGCCATGGTAAACTTCAAAACCGGGGCCAGGATGGAGGACAGTTCGTAGCAGTTGCTTACGATATAGCCCTTAACCCCGTCCGGGTGGTTACCTGCCAGGTTGGTACCATAGACCTGCGTTCCCGAGGCCGCCTGGTTCAGCAGGTTGCCTGATGGCACACCCCTTTCCCACACGCTGTTGTTGGGATCGCCGTCATTATAAGTGATGAGTTCATTATTACCGTCTTCAAAGGTATTCAGGGCATCCCCCACCCCAAAGGCATTTGCAAAAAAGGTTTTGCTTAATGCATTGTTGTCTGCAAAGGCATCATTGGTGATGTTGGTCTCCACATCCAGTGTTACCGGGCCAGTAGTCCCAATATTAAGGGAGGGCAGTGAAATGTTAGTGGTTTCCCCGGGGTTCAGCGTAACCGGCTCTGTTAGGTTTTGATCTGCCCCGCCATTCACCCGGTAGGTAATGTCAATGCTGGTAATGGGGTTGGACCCTTTATTTTCCACAGTGATCTCCGGGAAGATCTCCCCACATAGCACATTAAACCCTTCAGGGGTAACAGATAACAGACGCACATCATCATCAGGGACCTGTATGGGTATGGCGGATTTCCATGCACCGCGTCCGTAGGTTGAGGCCACGATGACCTCGTCTTCCAGGCTGATCTCCAGATCGCTGTAGGAAACGCTGGGCAGGTTGGCAAAATATTCTTCCCATTCCGTGAGGGACTCATCGGTTTCATTAATGAGGGTATCGTCAATGCGATAGACCCCAAGGCTGGTGCCAACATACACCGGGTTATCTGTATGCCTCCCCTGGTGGACCAGGGCAAAGAAGGCCTGGTCTGTTGGCAGGTCTCCTGTGATGTCTACTTCAGGTCCGGCCACACCGTTATTTACGGGTACTTTGAATATTTTGCGCGTAATGCCTTGTTGTGCAGACTGGTTCCGGCCCACCCGCAAGGAGGTGGCTACATAAATAGCAGAACCGTCATTGGTGTTGATGGCAATGTCTGAAATCACCGCATCCGCGTTAAAAAAGGCACTAAAGGTTTGTCCCCCGTCCTCACTCCTGTGTACAAAGGTGCCTTCGGCGGCGTAGATAACCGATGGATTCGAGGGGTCCACTTCAATATCTTCAATACCGCCTTCGGTGCTGGGTATGGTATAAAGTTTTTCCCAGGAACTGCCATTGAGACGGTAGATAGCATCATAGCCTGCATAGACCTGGCTGTCACCTCCTACCGCAAGTGGGGTAATCCAGTTACCTTCAACCCTGTTACCCTCGTCATCCCTCGGGGCGCCGATCGTTGTGGCAGATTGACCCGAGTTTGTCGAAATAAAGAGTACCTGTCCAAATTGTGAGAAGCCATAAATAATGTCGGTGTTGTTCGGATCAAACTCATAATCCATCCCGTCTGCACGGGTGTAGCTATTCCAAACATTATCATTGAATATAAAGCCGGAATTGTCCTGTGTACCACCGGCGATCTTATTGCTGTTACTGCCAGCAATTGCTATTTTATAAAATTGAGTTACGGCCATGTTAGACGTAACATCCGTAAAGGCAGCCCCCCCGTTTTCTGAGACCCATAAGCCACCATCGGAGCCTACGAATAATCGGTTGCCGAAATATTTAAGGGTATGGATATCTACATGGGTATAAGTTCCGGTCGTTACGCTAGTGCTACTGCTGTTGTTGGCAATTCTGGTAAAGGAATTCCCGCCATTGATACTTCTCCAGATATTAAGGCAGCCCATGAATAGCGTATTGGCATCTGTTGGGGAAACCTCCAGGGCCAGGTCGAACCAGGCCTGGCTGGATTCCATGATATTGGTGGTATTGGGGCTTTCCGTAAAAGTAGCCCCGCTATCAGTCGATTTATACAACCCCTGGTAGCTGAAATTACTGCTGCCGGTGTTGGCTGCCAGGATATACAGCACCTCCGGGTCAGCCGGAGTAACCCCTAAAACCGCCCTTCCCGCACTGGTTGGGAGTAGTGGGTCATCCAGGGCGGTAAAGTCCTGACCGTTTGATGTTTTGAAAAAACTAACCTGATTACCGCTACCGCCTACATATCGCCCTACAACCGCATATAAGGTGTTAGAATTGGTATTTCCGGGTTTCATTTTCAGATCCGCGATAAATCCAGGCAGCATCTCTACCCAAGTTGCCCCTGCATCTGTCGTCTTATATAGCCCAACACTGGTGGCTACCCAGAGGACGTTTGAATCTGTGGGATCTATTATGATCTCGTTCATCAGGGAGTTCACATTGGTGTTGGAAGGATTCAAGCCCGTTTCATTCCAGCTCTGCCCCCCGTCTGTGGATTTATACACCCCGATGCTGTAGGAATCTGCTGCATCATCATCCCCGGTTGCTATATATATGGTATTGGAATCATTGGGGTCAATCGCAATGCCTGATACCCCTATCTGTGGGAAATTATCAAAAAGGTTGGTCCAGCTACCCCCCGCATTGGTGGTTTTCCAGATGCCTCCTGCAGGGGCTCCGGCATACCATATGTTGGGATTGTTAGGATCTACGGCAATGGCATTGATCCTACCCGTGCCGGGGAGTCCGCTTCCCGAAGTGCCCGGATTGAAGGGACCAATGGCCGACCAGTCGGCGGTGGGATTGGGGGTCCTTGCTGAGGAGGCCTTAGCTTGCCAAGCATCATATAGTTCTTTGGAAGTAGGGAGGTACCCATTCTGGTCCACAAAATACATCCAGTAGTTCTCCCATCTTTTGTAAGGTTTGTAACCGCTTCCTTTTTGGTTGCGATCCCGCCCTTCCCAATAGCGTTCCATTACCTCCTGTACTTCATACAGATTAACGGGTTTACCGGGAACGTCAGAAAAGAATAGCTGAGAACCATCGGCAGCTTCGATTCCAGCAGGGGTGGGGGTGACCTGACCGTAGGAAACAAAACTGCACAGTAAGAGTATAAGAAGTACTTTTCTTATCATAACAATTTTTTGAGCCCCTAAATATGCTGAAAATATGGCGAATTTTCAATTTTTTACGTTAAACGGAATAGTTAAAAAGCTCTTAATTACCCGGGGCCTGGAAAGATTGCTGGTAGGCCATACTTATGAAAGCCTTGGCATATTGGTTATCACAAAAAAACTACCTTTGTTCCCGTATCTACAGACCATGAAACATTGCCTGCTGTTATTAATCCTGTTTTCCGGAACCTTTCTGATGGCACAGGAGCGACCTTTACCTCCTGGAACACCAAAGGATAGCCTGCAAAAGCAAAGAACAAGGCCTAAAATGCCGATGGCCCCTACAGGCGACACCCAGGAAATCACTATAAAGGATTACAGGATCATTTCCCATCAGCGGGATACTACCTTTTTGGACACCACGCTTACCATTCAGAAGGAATACCGGTACAATTACCTGAGGCGGGATGATTTTGAACTCATGCCTTTCTCAAACGTAGGTCAGCCATACAACCGACTGGGAATAGACCTGGACAGGATTCAACTTTATCCACGAATAGGTGCCAGTGCGCGTCATTTCAACTATATGGAAATTGAGGATATACAGTATTACAATGTAGCCACGCCCATGACGGATTTGTTTTTCAAAACGACCTTTGAACAGGGGCAACTCCTGGATGCCATGCTCACGGTGAATACTTCAAGGCGTTTCAATTTCTCTTTAGCCTTCAAGGGTTTCCGTTCCCTGGGGAAGTATCAATTTAACCAGGCCGAATCCGGAAATTTCCGCTCCACGGCCAACTATGTGACCAAAAATGGCCGATACAGGTTTCGCGCCCATTGGGCCGCTCAGGACCTCATCGGAGAAGAAAATGGGGGGCTGCTTTTGAAAGAACTTCAATTCGAATCTGAAAATGATGATTTTACAGATCGCTCCCGTCTGGATGTGGTCTTCACCAATGCCCAGAATAAGGTGTTGGGGAAACGCTACTATTTGGACCATCAGTTTGCCCTGGTACAGGCCCGGCAGGATAGCCTGAAGCGAAGATCCACCTCTCTTACCCTGGGCCACCTGTTTAATTACGAGACCAAATACTATCAGTTCCAACAAGATAGTCAGGTTGATTTTTTCGGCCCTGCTTTTTTAACGCCCATAGACGACAAGGCGACCTTGAAGACTTTTATCAACCAGCTGAGTTTAAATTTCAGCAACCGCTTGCTGGGGTCCCTAACGGGATATGTCAACCTTTATAATTACGATTATTATTTTGACAGCCTGTTGTTAACCGGGGAAGGGACTATCGCCAACCAACTCAGGGGGGAAGAGATCAGCTTAGGGGCTATGTACCAGAAAACAGTGGGAGATTTTGAGTTGACGGGAAACGGAGCCTACACCCTTTCCGGTGAACTTACCGATTACTTTCTAACCGGATCGGCTGCCTATAGTTTCGGGGAGCTTTTTGACTTAAAGGCCACGCTGCATGCCTCTTCCCGTTTACCGGACTACAACTATTTATTATATCAGTCCGAATACGAGAACTACAACTGGCAGAATGACCAGGTATTTGATAATCAGAAAGTGAGTAGTCTCCAGGTAGATCTGACCTCGCGAAAATGGGGAGATGTAATGGTCAAGTATTCCACTGTAGACAATTATTCCTATTTCGCGTCGACGGCAAACCAGGAGCAGATTGAGGCAGGGACAGAAAACGCCTTTGTACGTCCGTTTCAGGAAAGTGATGCGGTAAGTATCCTGAAAGCCCGGTATAATAAAGAATTCAGATTGGGGAAGTGGGCGTTAAACAATACGGTTATGTATCAGAACGTGTCACAGAGCAACCAGGTGCTCAACCTTCCCCAGCTGGTCACGCGCAATACCCTGTATTTCTCTGACGATGTATTCAAAAAGGCGATGTATATACAAACAGGAGTGACCTTCAAATACTTCACTTCCTATTATATGGATGCCTACAATCCTTTGCTTGCGGAGTTTTATGTGCAAAACCGAGAGGAACTGGGTTCCTTTCCAATGCTGGATTTCTTCATTAACGCCAAGGTGAGGCAGACGCGTATCTATTTAAAGGCAGAGCATTTTAATTCTTCATTTACCGGGAACAGCTTTTATGCTGCACCCAATTATCCGTACCGGGATTTCGTGATCCGTTTTGGGTTGGTATGGAATTTTTTCTCCTGATTTTGCGAAGATTTTAGGGTTAAGTTATTCTTTAGCTGGCGGTTATTAACAATAGGCGAAGGGCTGTCAAAAATTTTTTTTGGTTACTGTTGTGCAACCCAAAAAAGTCCTCTATATTTGCACCCGCTTTACGAGGGAGTTGGAAAGAATGTGGAAGAGATATCGTAGGGTTTGGATTGAAAAAAGTTCATTGAAATATTGGCAGAGACGCGTTTTTTTCTTGTTCTGTTGTTTTTTAAAATGATGGGATTGGGGAGGAATGCAACAAAGAATTATTTCCAAAACAATGAGGAATAAAGGGGCAGGATCTGAATTACTTTATAGTTGAGATGTTATTTTAAGATTTCACGATGAAGAGTTTGATCCTGGCTCAGGATGAACGCTAGCGGCAGGCTTAACACATGCAAGTCGAGGGGTAACAGGGTTTGCTTGCAAACCGCTGACGACCGGCGCACGGGTGCGTAACGCGTATAGAACCTACCCTTTACTGGGAGATAGCCCGGAGAAATCCGGATTAATATCCCATAGTAATGTTTTATGGCATCGTAAGATATTTAAAGTTACGGCGGTAAAGGATGGCTATGCGTCTTATTAGCTAGTAGGTGAGGTAACGGCTTACCTAGGCTACGATAAGTAGGGGCCCTGAGAGGGGGATCCCCCACACTGGTACTGAGACACGGACCAGACTCCTACGGGAGGCAGCAGTGAGGAATATTGGACAATGGGCGCAAGCCTGATCCAGCCATGCCGCGTGCAGGAAGACAGCCCTACGGGTTGTAAACTGCTTTTATACAGGAAGAATAAGGGGTACGTGTACCCTGCTGACGGTACTGTAAGAATAAGGACCGGCTAACTCCGTGCCAGCAGCCGCGGTAATACGGAGGGTCCGAGCGTTATCCGGAATCATTGGGTTTAAAGGGTCCGCAGGCGGGCGATTAAGTCAGGGGTGAAATGGTGCGGCTCAACCGTAGCACTGCCCTTGATACTGGTTGTCTTGAGTCATAGTGGAGTGGCTGGAATATGTAGTGTAGCGGTGAAATGCATAGATATTACATAGAACACCAATCGCGAAGGCAGGTCACTAACTATCGACTGACGCTGATGGACGAAAGCGTGGGGAGCGAACGGGATTAGATACCCCGGT
>NZ_CEYNTP010000025.1:0-18031 GCF_982873095.1 Lentiprolixibacter sp.
GTCTTCTTCGATCTTTTCGAGCAGTTTTTCGACCTCCTCGACCTGTTCAGGGGTGAGCTCTTTGGTGGCCTGGGGGATGCGGTCGAACCCTGAAGAGAGGATCTTAATTCCCCTGGATTCCAATTCTTTCTGAATGGCCCCAAAGCTTTCGAAAGGGGCATAGATATGGATGCCGTCGTCATCTGTAAAGACTTCCTCAGCCCCAAAATCGATCATGTCCAGTTCCAGTTCTTCGGGGTCTATCCCTTCATTGTTGATCCGGAAAGTACAAGTGTGGTCAAACATGAACTCCACAGAACCTGAAGTTCCCAGGCTGCCGTTGTACTTGTTAAAATAACTACGGATATTTGCCACCGTACGGGTATTGTTATCGGTTGCCGTTTCTATCAGAATGGCTATACCATGGGGCCCATACCCCTCGAAAAGCACTTCTTTGTAATCCCCCTGGGATTTATCTGTCGCCCGTTTGATCGCCCGTTCAATATTGTCTTTGGGCATATTGACGGCTTTGGCATTCTGGATGACGGCACGTAAGCGGGAATTGGCATCCGGATCTGGCCCCCCTTCCTTAACGGCCATTACGATATCCTTTCCGATACGTGTAAAGGCCTTGGACATGGCTGCCCAGCGCTTTAGTTTTCTCGCTTTTCTGAATTCAAATGCTCGTCCCATAGCTTTCTTTTAGCGCATCCAAATTTAATGTTTTTTCCCACCTTGGCAAGCGCCGGATATCTCGGCTATCCAGAGACGATGTCCTGTATTTTCTCTGCCAGGGTAAAGTCCTTTTCCGTTATTCCCTGTGCATCATGAGTGTTCAGGGCGATATGTAACTGATTGTACACATTTTTCCAGTCGGGATGGTGATTGAGGGCTTCACACTCAAAGGCAATCCGGGTCATTACGGAGAAGGCGGCTTTGAAGTTTTCAAATTTGAAGCTCTTTTCTATGGCGGTTCCGGTGTATGTCCATCCCGGAAGGGCATTAAGTCGTTTTTCGATATCCGATTGTGATAACTTTTCCATTTTCTTCCTTATTTGATTCGTATAGCTGTTTCGCTGCTTAAGTTACCAAATGATGGTCAATTATTTCCTGATAGGTAACCCGCAGATACTTCGGCAACAAATTATGCTTGGGCAGTACGGCAAGGTAGCGTTCTTCATTCGTTGTATACACCCTTTTGTAGATTGGATTAAAGCTGCCAATACGCTCAACTACTTCTTTAATAAAATCCTCGTGATGTACCAGGTCCGTACTCCCAAGGTGAAAAATCCCGCGTTTATTGCGATTAATAAGATAGTGGATCTGCTGGGTGAGCCGATCGTCATTGGTGACGTTGATGATCAGGTTAGGGAATACCTCTATGGGCTCATTTTTCCAGATCTGCCTTTTCATTTCCCGTATGCGGGGTGATGTATTCCCAAAAACCATAGGTACCCGCAGAATGGCCATTTTGGATTTCGGCAATCGGAGGAGCATGTTCTCGATCTTGATCTTCAATCGACCGTAGATGCTCTCTGAGAGGGTTTTATCATACTCGTATGAGGGAAATTTGCTGTAGGCGTCAAACACGTTGGCTGACGAAAGGAAAAATAAGGCGCAATCGTTTTTGAGGAGGTATTCCATCATATGCTGATGGGCCTGGATTTGTGCGGCAAAACTGCCCCTCAGGGCAGAAATTATGATATTGGGTTTGATCCTTTCCAGCAGCTGAACGATATCGTCCTCCTGCATGTCGTACTTTACAAATTGCTGGTTGTCTTCAAAGGCCCGTCTTGCAGAACAATAGGTGCCAAAAGTGTTGTAGTAATTGCAGAGTTCTTTGTATATGGCATTGCCCAGGAAACCACTTCCTCCCAGAATCAAGACTTTTCTACTGCTTCTTTCCTTCTGCCCCTCGTCTTCTGCCATTCTTCTGAATTATTTTTTGTAAAACGGCAGTTTTACAATTCTGGCTGGCACAGCTTTTTTCCTGATCTGCACCTGTATATCTGTGTCCACTCCTGAAAGTTCAGCAGGAACATAGCCCATTCCGATCCCGATTCCCAATGAAGGGGACATGGTCCCTGAGGTAACCTGCCCGATCTCCTTTCCCTGTTCATCCAGGATAGCGTATCCCTGTCTTGGGATGGCCCGTTCACTCATTTCAAATGCGACCAGCTTTCTTTTGGGCCCTTCCTCTTTTTCTCTGGCAAGCGCCTCATGATTCACGAACTCTTTGGTGAATTTGGTGATCCAGCCCAGACCGGCTTCAATGGGAGAAGTGGTGTCATCAATATCGTTTCCGTACAGGCAATACCCCATTTCCAATCGCAGGGTATCTCTGGCTGCAAGACCTATAGGTTTTATACCAAAGGGCTCGCCGGCTTCAAGGACTTTGGTCCAGACCTGTTCCACCTCCTCATTTTTACAGTAGATCTCAAACCCGCCTGAACCGGTGTAACCGGTAGCGGAAATAATCGTGTGTTCGATACCCGCAAAATCCCCAACCACAAAATTGTAGAACTTGATGGCAGACAAATCCACAGTACTGAGGGTTTGCATAGCCTCCACGGCTTTTGGTCCCTGTATGGCAAGGAGGGAGTAAGCATCAGATATATTTCGCATCTGCGCCCCAATATTTTTATTGTATTTGGAAATATGGTCCCAATCCTTGTCAATATTCGAAGCGTTCACAACCAGTAAATAGACTTCTTCCTTGACGCGGTAGATAATGAGGTCGTCCACTATACCGCCGTTTTCATTTGGCATGCAGCTATACTGCGCCTTGCCCAGGGTCAGTTTAGAAGCATCGTTTGAAGAGATTTTTTGTATTAAATCAAGGGCTTTTGGACCTTCGATCAGGAATTCACCCATATGGGAAACATCAAACACACCCACGCCATTCCTCACTGTTTCGTGTTCAATATTTACCCCTTCATAAGAAACGGGCATTTCGAAACCGGCAAAAGGGACCATTTTTGCCCCCAATGCCCTGTGTACTTCAGACAATGCTGTTTTTTTCATAGGTTATCGCATTTTTGAACCCCCCAAATTTACCCAAAATAACACAGAGCGCACCCGGTCTTCCGGCACTGTTTTCATAAAATAAATGTTAATTCTCTTCCCGATAGGCTCAGGATTTGAGGAGAAATTCTTTCAGGTCTACATAGGTAGTGACAGGGAGGGAAACTTTTTCCTTGTTCATCACTTTCCGGATCTGAGGAGGAAGGGGTAGTTCAAGGTGCAGCGTATCTTTCACAACATCTAGGAATTTTATGGGATGTGCTGTCTCCAGGAAAATGCCCAAAACATCCTGCTGTTCCTGCTGATAGCTCCTTAACCCCAGATAACCTACTGCCCCATGCGGGTCGGCAATATATCCATACTTCTTGTATAGCGCCTTCATGGCATCCCGTGTTTCCAGGTCGTTAAAGGAGTAGCTGGAGAGGTGTTTCTGAAGGCTGGGAAACTGGTTGTCATAAAGTTGACGTACCCTGATAAAATTACTGGGATCACCCACATCCATGGCGTTGGAAATTGTGGCCACAGAAGGTTTTGGGGCATATACCCGGTTTTCCATAAACTGCGGGACCGTATCGTTTACATTGGTGGCAGCAATAAACTGGGAACAGGGCATGCCCAGTCTATGGGCTACCATCCCGGCGCAGATATTACCAAAATTACCACTGGGAACGGAAAACACCAGTTTCCTTCCTTTGTGTTTAACAGCCTTGTAAGCAAACAAATAATAAAACATCTGAGGCAACCACCGGGCTACATTAATGGAATTGGCAGAAGTGAGCTTTCTTTTTGCCAGGATACTCTCGTCCAAAAAGGCTGTTTTTACCATATGCTGGCAATCGTCAAAAGTTCCCTGTACTTCAAGTGCTGTAATATTATTCCCCAATGTGGTAAGCTGTCTTTCCTGAATGTCACTCACTTTTCCGGAGGGGTAGAGGATAACCACTTTCACGCCTTTTACCCCTAAAAAACCATTGGCAACAGCACCACCAGTATCTCCAGAAGTAGCGACCAGAATGGTTACTTCCTGATCGTCTTCCCGGTTAAAATATTCCAGGCATTTCGCCATAAATCTCGCCCCAACATCTTTAAAGGCCATGGTGGGCCCGTGAAACAATTCCAGAACTGCTGTATTTTCATCCAGTTTGACGAGAGGAAAATCAAAATCGAGAACGGTTTCCAGGATCTTCTCCAGTTCTTTTTCCGGGATTTCACCTGCTACAAAGGGGGTAATAGCCCTTAATGCTATTTCCTGTTTACTGAGGGTGGCAATGGAATCAAAAAAGGAGGAAGGAAGCGGACGAATACGTTCCGGGAAATACAAACCCCTGTCAGGGGCGATTCCCCGGATCACCGCCTCTTTAAAACTGGCCTCAGGTGCCTTATGATGTAAACTGAAGTATTTCATATGGCCTTGTCATCTCCATTTTTACCATTGATTACTTATTTTGATCCCCTCCGGATTAATTTTTGAAACGTGAATTTCAAAGGGAACCCCGATGGCAGTATATGCTTCTTCAAATGCGCTGGCAACCGCCGTCGCCCTATTTTTGCCTTTACTTAGCGCAAAAACAGAGGGCCCTGAACCCGAGATACCCACACCCAGGGCACCCTCATTGCGGGATGCTTTTTTAAGTTGCTCATATCCCGGGATCAGAATAGAGCGAATGGGCTCCACAATATGGTCTTCCAGGGAACGACCAATCAAGTCGTAGTCCTCTGTATATAAACCAGCTACAAGGCCTCCTACATTGCCCCACTGCCGGATGCCATCTTCCAGGGAAATTACCGTTTTCAGGATCTTTCGGGAATCGGCGGTTTTTACTTCGATCTGGGGATGCAGGATGGTGGCATACAGCTTTTCCGGGGTATTCAGTTTTATGATGTCGAGCGGATCATAACTCCGTACCAGGGTAAATCCGCCAAGAAGGGCTGGGGCCACATTATCAGCATGGGCCACCCCACTGGCCAATTTTTCACCTTGCATGGCAAAGGGTACTAATTCCTCTTTAGAGTAAGGCTCCCCAAGCAGGCTGTTGATTCCTGCCACGGCCCCGGCAGCACTGGCGGCACTACTTCCAATGCCACTGCCAGGCTTGATTTTTTTAGTGATTTCGATTTCAAAGCCTCCGGGATGATCAAGGGATTTGAGCAAAGCAAGGGCGGCTACACCGGCCACGTTCTTTTCCGTTTCCATGGGTAAATCCTGTCCGGTAACCCTGGTTATCCGTACGCCCGGGATATCTGACTTTCCAATGATCATTTCGTCCCCCACAGCATCCAGGGCCAATCCCAGTACATCAAAACCACAAGAGATATTGGCGATGGTAGCCGGACAAAATAGTTGCACTGCGTCCATGGCCTAAAAATTACCGATTCTGATGATATCTGCAAAAAGCCCGGAAGCAGTAACATCTGCCCCTGCTCCGGCCCCCTTTACAATTAAAGGTTGTTCGGGATAGCGCTCTGTGAAAAAGAGTACAATGTTATCACTTCCCTTGAGGTTATAAAAATCATGCCCCTCAGGGATTTCCTGTAAGCCTACACGGGCTTTCCCGTTTTCGAACTCTGCCACGTACTTCAGTCTGCAATTGTTCTCCTTAGCCTGTAAATACCGGTTTTGAAAGCTTTCTTCATGCTTTTTTAGCGAAGCAAAAAAAGCGTCATTGTCCGGGGTATCCAGGCTTTCATCAGACAAGAAGGAATCGTTTTCGATTTGCTCAAGGTCCATCTTGTAGCCACTTTCACGGACAAGGATCAGGATCTTGCGCATGACATCTATACCGCTGAGGTCGATCTTAGGATCCGGTTCAGTGTATCCCTGTTCCTGTGCCTGCTTTACTACTTCATGGAAGGTCGTCTGGTCATTAAAATTATTAAAGACAAAATTAAGGCTGCCTGAAAGTACCGCCTGGATCTTATGGACTTTATCCCCTGAAGCAATCAGGTGTTTAAGGGTGTCAATAATGGGTAACCCGGCACCAACATTGGTCTCAAAGAGGAAAGGGGCGTTATAGGTCCTGGACAACGATTTGAGCGCCTGATAATTGTTATAGTCGGATGAACATGCGATTTTATTGCAGGTAACCACCGAGATGCTCTCCTTTAATAGTTGTGCATAAACGATTGAAATGCGCTCACTTGCCGTATTGTCTATAAAAATGCTATTTCGGAAGTTCTTTCTTTTCAGGGTATCCAGAAACACTTCAAGATCCGCAGGCTCGCCTTTTTCAAGGGCGTCGCGCCAGCCGTTCAGGGGGATCCCTTTTTCCTTAAAGATCATTGTACGGGAATTGGACATGCCCACCACCCTGATACTTAATTTAAGATTTTTTTTCAGGTACTGTTGTTGCTGTGCGATTTGATCCAGTAACTTACCCCCAACATTTCCGGTACCCATCACGAAAAGGTTCAGCTGCTTGACGTTTTCTTCAAAGAATTCCTCATGCAGCGTATTCAGTGCTTTTTTGACATCTTCCAACTCGATTACCGCAGAGATATTCCTTTCGGAGGCTCCTTGTGCGATGGCGCGGATATTCACATTGTTTTTGCCAAGGGCACTGAACATCTTCCCGCTCAATCCCTGGTGGCTTTTCATCTGATCCCCTACCAGGGCAATGATGGCCAGTCCTTTTTCCACAATAACCGGCTTTACCTTGCCCATGCTCCTTTCATAGGCGAAAGCTTCGTTTATAACGTCTTCGGCTATATCTGCCTCTGATTCGGAGATGCCCACACAGATAGAATGTTCGGAGGAAGCCTGAGTGATCAGTACCACGCTGATATCTGATTGGGAGAGCACTTCAAACAGCCTCTTAGATATTCCCGGAATGCCAATCATCCCTGGTCCCTCGAGGGATAACAGGGCAATTCCCTGAATGTTACTGATCCCACGTACAGTTCTCCCCTTTTGAACCTGATCTCTGGATATCAGTGTACCTGAGGCCTGTGGTTCAAAGGTGTTTTTAATGCGTATGGGGATGCCTTTGGCCAGGACGGGTTGGATAGTGGGTGGGTAAAGGACTTTTGCCCCAAAATGAGATAACTCCATGGCCTCCTGATAGGAAATTTCCTCTATGGCCCTGGCCTGGCTCACCAGTTTAGGATTGGCCGTGTACATCCCGCTAACATCCGTCCAGATCTGCAATTCGTCAGCGGACAGGGCAGCAGCCACTACGGCAGCGGTGTAATCAGAACCCCCTCTGCCCAAGGTGGTGGGATTACCTGTGACCGAAGAGGCAATAAACCCGGGAAGAAGGGTGATATGCGATGCTGAGGCGTCCGAAAAATACGCCTGGCAATTCCTGTCGGTAAGGTCAAAGGCAACCGCCGCCTTTCCGAAAGTGTTGTTGGTTTTGATCAATTCCCTGCTGTCCTTGAAAGCGGCATCAATCCCTTCCGAAATGAAATACTGGGCAATGATATAGGCACTTAGTAATTCACCGAAACTGACCACTTTGTCAGACAACTGGGGGGTACGTTCACCGATGAGGTAGGCGCCTTCAACGTAAGATTCCAGGTCGTTAAGCGCTGATTTCACCTTGCTTAGGGCGGCACTTTGCTTTGCAATGGGAAGCAGTTCGCGAATGGCAGTTAAGTGCCGTTCTTCAATTGTCGCAAGTTCCTTTTTGTAAGCCGCATCCTTTGCTGCCGCCAGATCCAAAGCATGCAATAGCAGGTCTGTAACGCCACCGAGGGCAGAAACCACAACGATGGTTTTGCCACGTGCGGTTTGCACTACAATCTCCCTGACTTTTTTTATGTTATCTGCATTTGCAACAGAAGTTCCCCCGAATTTTAAAACTTGCATACAATGTTAGGCTTAAGAAACGCACCAAGGGTACGATAGTTTGAAATGTGCTTAGGAATTGATTATGCTTCGCACCCCAGTGGGGTGGTGGCCCATGGCAGGCTCGAATATATTGTATCGGTCAGCTTAAGTGCTTTGTGATCCATGTGATTCAGTTTGTTCTTCACACTTCAATTTAATGTCCAAAAGTAGTACATTTAATAGCTGCATCAAATTAATGCTCCTACTTTTGAAAAGTCATAACCCAGGAGGTCTATTTTTTAGATAATGAAGATTTTAAGCGCCGATCAAGTCTACCAGGCTGACAAATCCACAATAAACCAGGAGGGCATCTCCAGCGATGAACTCATGGAACGCGCGGCAAAACAGGTTTTTGATTGGATTCACGGAAGATTACAGGGGTCCCCGGTGAATATTTACCTCCTCTGTGGTATCGGGAACAATGGGGGAGACGGACTTGTCCTAGGGCGTTACCTATGGGAACACGGGTACCATATTGACATCTTCATTGTTAATTACAGTGAACACCGATCCGATGATTTCCTCACCAATTTGAAGCGGTTGAAGGAACGTAAGATCTGGCCCCAATATCTTGATGAGAATACCCCTCCACCCGAATTTCAAAATGCGGATGTGATTGTCGATGCCATATTTGGAATTGGCCTTAACCGTCCGGCTGCCCCCTGGCTAGGCCAACTAATACAAGCCATAAATACATCAGAACGGTTTGTGTTATCCATTGATGTGCCTTCCGGGATGTTTGTCGACAGTCCCCTCGAAAACGGACAGGCAGTGGTGCACGCCAGTCATGTCCTGACCTTCCAGGTGCCAAAACTCGCTTTCTTTTTACCCGAGTCCGGAAAATATATAGATAACTGGGAGGTGGTTGATATTGGCCTGGATCCGGATTTTCTGGAAAAGGCAGAGACCAACTTTGTATTAACTGAATTGCATGAGGCCAGATCCTGGTGCCGACCCAGGAACCGGTTTGCACACAAAGGGGATTTTGGCCATGCTTTGATCATTGGGGGAAGTTATGGGAAGATAGGTGCAGTGATCCTGGCGGCCAGGGCTGCCCTGCAATCCGGTTGTGGACTGCTTACAGCTTACCTGCCCAAATGTGGGTACCTTCCGCTGCAGACTGCTGTTCCTGAAGCCATGGTGATCACAGACCCCTCAGAGAAGGAAATTACCTCCGTAGCTACGGATTGGACGCCAGATGCCGTGGGAATGGGTATCGGAATGGGCAGGTCAGGGGCATCTGTAAAAGCCCTAAGTGCTTTTTTGAAAAACTACAACGGTCCTCTTGTACTGGATGCTGATGCCCTGAATATCCTTTCCGAGAATCAGGAATTACTGAAGGCTGTATCGCCAGGGACAATTTTTACCCCTCACCCCGGGGAGCTGAAAAGGCTGTTAGGGCCCTGGAAGAATGATTTTGAAAAGCTTGAAAAAGCACAGCAGTTCGCTGAGCGTCATAAATGCGTACTTGTTATCAAAGGTGCGTATACGTTGATACTTCATGAGGGAAAGGGCTATATCAACCCAACTGGAAATCCGGGCATGGCCACGGCAGGCAGCGGGGATGTTCTTACCGGAATACTCACAAGTCTGATCGCCCAAAAATACGATCCCCTGACAGCAGCGCGTTTCGGTGTCTACCTGCACGGCCTGGCCGGGGATATTGCAGCGGAACAGCTGGGTTACGAAGCCCTTACAGCATCTGCGATAACAGAACGTCTGGCAATGGCTTACCAATTCCTATGGCAAAAGTCCAATGATAACGGAAAGAAAGAGGAGACAAGCTCCCCTGGTGAATAGGTAATCATGCTACTGATGTGCCTGTAGCGAAAGTGGTAGGCAATACCGACCTATTTGGAGTTTTTTACGCGCCTTTTGACCCAGGTAACGGCATTGTTGTAATCGATAAAAAACTTCATGGGTTTTTTAAAGAACATCTTTTCAATCTTGAAATTATGCATGTCCATCTGTTTCACGGAAACAATGGCAAATGCCTTAAGATTTTCAATTTGCCTTACATAGGTGTAAATGATGGGATCCAGCGCATAGGAATTCTTCCTAAGACTAATGAATCCAAAATTGCGGTCTTTGAAGTGAATTTCCGCGATACCGATAATCTGGTAAGCCCTTTCCAGGGTAACAGTGGCCCCTTCGTTGAAAATGCCTACCATGTATTTGTCGAAGACCTGTACTTTCCCGATATCTAAATGATACTCCCGGACCACCACGGTCTTCTTCTTTTTAGCCCCTCCAATTTTCATTCTCGTATAGTGTCTGAATCGAATGTACATCTAAGGGGTACTAAACTGAAATAATTACGACCAATAGCACAAATATCGTTTATAAGGTAAGGTAGTAAGATGGGGCGTGTTCATTTTCCTACCGGGAGGGGCAGAAAATAAAATAGGGCCTGAGAAAGGCCCTATTTCAATAACGGTATGTTTACCCTATGCTTCTGAAGATTTTTTGGCCTTCTTGATTTTAATGGTAAGCTTATCTTTCTTCTCATTGTAGTCCATGGAAATGCTGTCTCCCTCTTCGAGTTTGGAGTTCACGATTTCCTCAGCCAGGGCATCTTCGATATACTTCTGTATGGCCCGTTTCAGAGGTCTTGCCCCGTATTGCTTATCAAATCCTTTGTCCGCAATATAGTCCTTTGCCTTCTTGGTAAGGCTCAGGTGGTACCCGATCTCCTTGATACGCTGGAACAACTTTGCCAGCTCAATATCAATGATCTGATGGATGTGTTCTCGTTCAAGAGGATTGAAAACAATGACGTCGTCTATACGGTTTAGGAATTCTGGTGCAAATGCCTTTTTGAGTGCATTTTCAATAACCGCCTTCTGATGGCTGTCTGCCTGCGATTTTTTAGCTGCAGTGCCGAAGCCAACTCCCTGACCAAAATCTTTCAATTGTCGGGCCCCGATATTCGAGGTCATGATGATTATGGTATTTCGGAAGTCGATTTTCCTGCCAAGACTATCCGTCAGGAAACCGTCGTCCAGTACCTGAAGCAGCATATTGAAGACATCCGGGTGTGCTTTCTCCACCTCATCGAGCAGCACTACAGAATACGGTTTTCTCCTTACTTTTTCGGTAAGTTGGCCACCTTCTTCATAGCCCACATATCCGGGAGGCGCCCCAACCAATCTGGAGATGGCGAATTTTTCCATGTATTCGCTCATATCGATACGGATCAGTGCATCTTCAGAATCAAACAGTTCCTTTGCAAGTACCTTGGCCAACTGGGTCTTTCCTACCCCTGTTTGTCCGAGGAAAATAAAGGAACCGATAGGTTTGTTTGGATCTTTAAGTCCTGCACGGTTACGCTGTATGGCCTTTGCCACTTTGGCCACCGCTTCGTCCTGTCCGATCACATTACCTTTGATCAGATTTGGAAGTTCAGCAAGTTTGTTGCTTTCGGTCTGGGCAATCTTATTTACCGGAATACCGCTCATCATGGAAACCACGTCGGCAACATTATCCTCGTTTACCTCTTCCCTGTGCAGTTTGCTGTCTTCTTCCCATTTTTCCTGGGCTACAGCCAGTTCTTTTTCAATGCGCTTCTCATCGTCGCGGAGCTTTGCCGCTTCCTCATAGCGTTGTTTTTTGACCACGCTGTTTTTAAGTTCGCGCACATCTTCGAGCTGCTTTTCAAGTTCCAGGATCTGCTTGGGGACATCCATATTCACGATGTGTACCCTGGATCCTGCCTCGTCCATCGCGTCAATGGCCTTGTCCGGAAGGAAACGGTCTGTCATATACCGGTTGGTGAGCTTTACACAAGCCACCAGGGCATCGTCCGTGTAGTAAACATTGTGGTGTTCCTCGTATTTTTCCTTGATGTTCTTTAAGATCTCTATGGTTTCCTCTACGGAGGTAGGTTCTACCATGACCTTCTGAAACCGGCGTTCCAGGGCCCCGTCTTTTTCAATATACTGACGGTACTCATCCAGGGTGGTTGCCCCTATGCATTGAATTTCCCCTCGTGCCAGGGCGGGTTTGAACATGTTTGAAGCATCCAGGCTGCCTGTGGCGCCTCCCGCACCAACAATAGTATGGATTTCGTCAATGAAGAGGATTACATCGTCATTCTTCTCCAATTCGTTCATCACGGCTTTCATCCGCTCCTCGAATTGCCCCCTGTATTTGGTCCCCGCAACCAGCGAGGCCAGGTCAAGAGTAACCACGCGTTTGTTATATAGGATACGTGAAACCTTCTTGTTGATGATCCTCAGTGCAAGCCCTTCAGCTATAGCACTTTTACCAACGCCGGGCTCCCCGATAAGCAGGGGGTTGTTTTTCTTCCGTCGACTTAAGATCTGTGATACGCGTTCAATTTCCTTTTCACGGCCCACAACGGGGTCCAATTTGTTTTCTTCTGCAAGACGGGTCAGGTCCCTGCCAAAATTATCCAGCACGGGCGTTTTGGATTTTTTACTGCCTTTCTGGGCAGATGTGGCCCCAAAGGAGCCTTCCTTACCTTCAGAAGGTTCATCAGACTCACTGGAGAAAGATTCGGAAGTTGTGGGTTCCACATAATCGTCTTCGCTGGTGATCATGGATTTGAACTGATCCTTCACCCCGTCATAATCTACCTTGAGTTTGTGCAAAAGCTTGGTAGTGGGGTCATTTTCATTTCTCAGGATACACAACAACAAATGTGCTGTGTTGATCGAAGAACTTTGGAAGAGCTTTGCTTCCAGGAAAGTCGTCTTCAGTGCCCTTTCGGCCTGCCGGGTAAGGTGCAGGTTCTTTTTATCTTTCGGACTGCTGCCCGAGTTGGGGTTAGCCGGACTCAATATTTCAACTTTCCTCCTCAAGTGATCCAAATCCACATCCAGAGCGTCCAGGATACTGATCGCCTTGCCATTGCCATCGCGCAGTAAGCCAAGCATAAGGTGCTCCGTACCAATGAAATCATGGCCGAGCCGCAATGCTTCTTCCTTGCTGTAGGCAATAACATCTTTTACTCTGGGTGAAAAATTATCGTCCATAAAGTGTGTTTATTCCGTAATAAAATTAGTGATTCTCGTCCTAACAACGACAAATACCGTACCTATATTCGTCAAAGTAGGTCTAAATGACGAAAAAAACATCGTTTTACAAAATAATTAACATGCAAATTATCAACGGAATTGGCCCCCTCAAGTGTTGATAAATTCTTTAATAAACTCCTTAATAAATAAGGTGCTCGCGGCGATTTTATGTATATTGGCATGATCTTTAAACCACTTAAAAACGACAAGATTTTCATATGGCGGAAGGAGAAAAACTGATTCCGATAAATATCGAAGATGAGATGAAATCGGCCTACATTGATTACTCAATGTCGGTCATTGTGTCACGTGCCCTGCCAGATGTGCGGGACGGGTTAAAACCTGTACACCGCAGGGTGTTATACGGGATGCATGAATTAGGTGTTCGGTCCACCAGCTCACATAAGAAATCGGCGCGTATCGTCGGGGAAGTTCTGGGTAAATATCACCCGCACGGAGATACCTCTGTATATGATACTATGGTGCGTATGGCCCAGGAATGGAGCCTGCGGTATATGCTTATTGATGGTCAGGGTAACTTTGGTTCCATTGACGGGGACAGTCCGGCTGCCATGCGTTACACCGAAGCACGAATGCGGAAGATCGCAGATGAAATGTTGGCAGACATCGATAAGGACACCGTTGACCACCAACTGAACTTTGACGATTCCCTGCAGGAGCCTACAGTACTGCCTACCCGCATCCCGAACTTGCTGATCAACGGAGCATCAGGGATAGCCGTGGGAATGGCAACTAATATGCCCCCTCACAACCTCTCTGAGGTGGTAGATGGCACCATCGCTTATATAGACAACCACGACATAGAGGTCGATGAGCTCATCACCCATATCAAAGCCCCGGATTTTCCTACCGGCGGTATTATTTATGGGTACGATGGTGTGAAGGAGGCTTTCCATACGGGCCGGGGCAGGATTGTAATGCGTGCCAAGGCCACCTTTGAGGAAATTGACGGTCGTGAAGCCATAGTGGTCACCGAAATCCCGTACCAGGTCAATAAAGCCGACATGATCAAAAAGACGGCTGACCTGATCAATGACAAGAAGATAGACGGAATATCCACTATTCGGGACGAATCCGACCGCAAGGGAATGCGTATTGTTTATATCCTGAAGCGCGACGCGATCCCCAATATCGTGCTGAATACGCTGTATAAGTATACCGCATTGCAGTCTTCCTTTAGCGTGAACAATATCGCCCTGGTGGATGGACGTCCACAACTCCTGAACATCAAGCAGATCATTGGGCATTTCGTGGATCATCGCCATGAAGTTGTGGTCAGACGTACGAAGTTCGAGCTGAAAAAAGCTGAAGACAGGGCCCATATCCTGGAAGGATTGATCATTGCTTCAGACAATATCGATGAGGTCATCGCCCTGATTCGGGCGTCATCCAATGCAGAGGATGCCAGGGACAAGCTGATGGAACGTTTCAAGCTAACCGAGATCCAGGCGAAGGCCATTGTGGAAATGCGCCTGCGACAACTTACCGGCCTCGAACAGGATAAGCTGCGTACAGAATATGAGGAAATAATAAAGACCATAGCCGACCTTAAGGACATCCTGGCCAGGAAAGAACGCCGCATGGAGATCATCAAGGAAGAGCTGGCTGAGGTCAAAGAGAAATACGGCGACGTCCGCAGGTCTGAAATTAACTTTGCAGGAGGTGACCTGAGCATTGAAGATATGATCCCGGATGAGCAGGTGGTTATTACCATCAGCCATGCGGGCTACATCAAGCGTACGCCCTTGACCGAGTACAAGACCCAGCACAGAGGAGGGGTAGGGCAGAAAGCTTCTGCCACCCGTACGGAGGACTTCCTTGAACATTTGTTTGTGGGAACCAACCACCAGTACATGCTCTTTTTTACTCAAAAAGGGAAATGTTTCTGGATGAGGGTGTACGAAATCCCGGAAGGAAGCCGTACTTCCAAGGGAAGGGCAATTCAAAACCTGATCAATATAGAGCAGGACGACAAGGTCAAAGCCTTTATTTGTACCCAGGACCTTAAGGACGATGAATATGTAAACAGCCACTACGTTATTATGGCTACCAAAAAAGGGACGGTGAAAAAGACTTCCCTGGAACAGTATTCCCGACCCAGGCAAAACGGGATCATCGCTATCGGTATCCGTGAAGACGATGAGTTGCTGGAAGCCAAGCTTACAACGGGAACCAGTCAGATCTTCCTCGGGCTGAAATCCGGTAAGGCTATCCGCTTTGAGGAAAGCAAAACCCGCCCAATGGGACGAACAGCCTCCGGGGTTCGAGGCATTACCCTTGCCAGTGATGAGGATGAGGTAATCGGTATGGTATCCGTACATAACTTTGACGATGACATCCTGGTGGTTTCAGAAAATGGCTATGGGAAACGGTCCACCATTGATGACTACCGCATTACCAACCGGGGAGGAAAAGGGGTCAAGACCATTTCCATCACAGAGAAGACAGGCGGACTGGTAGCGATCAAAAACGTGTCCGACTCAGATGACCTGATGATAATTAATAAGTCCGGGATTGCCATTCGCATGAGTGTGGAGGATTTAAGAACGATGGGTCGGGCTACCCAGGGGGTTAAACTGATCAATTTAAAAGGGAACGATTCTATCGCCGCTGTTGCCAAGGTGATGCATGACGAGGACGATCTGGATGATACGGATATCCGAAATATCGAGGTGCAAACGGAAGATGGCACGGCAATTGATACTGATAACCCTGAAAACGACGAATAACTTTTTAAAACAGACACTAACACGTAAATAATGCATACAATGAAGACTAAAATTTTAATACTGCTGGCCATGGCTTTTTCTGTGGTCGGTTTTGCCCAAAAGAGTGAGCTTAAAGCAGCTGAAAAAGCATTGAAAGGTGGTTCAACTGCAGATGCAATGGCGCAACTGGAAAGTATTTCCGGCATGATTGAAGGTGCCGATGCCCGCTTACAGGCACAATACTATTACCTCCAGGGAAAGGTATACGCAGATATGGCCAATAAGGGGGATAATTCAGCCTTTAAGAAAGCGGCTGACGCGTACAACAAGGTAATAAGCACTGAAGAACAAAGTGGGAAATCTAAATATTCCAATGAGACTCGTCAGTTGATGGACGCTATGAGCGCCGACCTTGTTAATTCTGCTGTAGAGGATAACAAGAACAAAGACTACAAGTCTGCAGCTGAAAAGTTGTACATGAGTTATACCATGCGTCCCCAGGATACGGTTTACCTTTATTTTGCAGCGAGCAGTGCCGTAAATGGAGGGCACTATGATATGGCCCTGGAGCACTATAACGAGTTGAAAGAACTGGGATATGACGGAAGCGTGATGGAATACAAAGCTACCAATGTGGCTACAGGTCAAGTGGAAACAATGAATGATAAGTTCCAGCGCGACCTGATGGTTAAATCCGGGGAATTCAAAGATCCTGTAGACGAGAAAACACCTTCCAAGCGGGCAGAGATCGTTAAGAATATTGCCCTGATCTATTCACAACTGGGTGAGGACGACAAGGCTATTGCGGCCTTTTCTGAAGCACGTGCAGACAGCCCAGGCGATGTAAACCTGATTCTTAATGAAGCCAATCTGTACTATCGCCTTGGGGATAAGGAGAAATTTAAAGCACTGATGGCTGAGGCAGCTGAAATGGCTCCCGATAATGCTGATTTGCATTACAATATTGGGGTTATCAACATGGAACAGGAAAACTACGAAGATGCCCGAACGGCATATAAAAAAGCGCTGGAAATAAATCCCGGCTATGTAAATGCTTCCCTGAACCTCTCTACTACCTATGTAAATGAAGGGAACAGCCTTATTGACGAAATGAACAACCTTGGTAATTCACGTGACGATATCGCGAAATACGAAGAATTGAAAAAGCGAAAAGACGATCTTTTCTTGGAAGGTGTAACCGTTCTGGAAGATGCCCTGAAAGCCAATCCGGATAATCAGGGAATCCTGACTCAATTGAAAAATATCTACGGTGCCTTGGGAGATACGGAAAATTTCATGAGAATTAAGAAGTTATTGGGCGAATAAAAGGAAGCCTTAACAATAAAAAACCCTGACCTAAGCGTCAGGGTTTTTTTATTTTATTTTTTTAATGACCCGCAATTGGTGGGTGTAATTGCGCTTTTCCCGGTTAAAGATCCCTGTATGGTCCAGGCGATCGATACGCACCTTACCGTCAACGTGTATGATATAGTTATCCTTCATAATGATGCCCACATGGGTAATGTTCCCTTCCTTATCATCAAAAAAAGCAAGGTCCCCGGCTTCACTTTCTTCTATAAAACTCAGGGGTTCCCCTTGAGTTGCTTGTTCCTCAGGTGTTCTGAGGAGCTGCACCCCGTTTATTTTATAGACCATTTGAGTAAAGCCTGCACTGTCGATCCCAAACGGTCCTTTGCCTCCCCTCAATTCAGGTGCGTTTAAATACAAAAGGGCCGTATCCACCAGTTTTGATTTATGAAATTCCCCATTGGAGGCTGTGCCTTCATGGGAGTGTGCCAGGACGTCAGTATGGGCCACGTTAGAGCCCAGGAGAATAGGGATAAGTACGCCTTGTTCCGTGCTGGCAAAGGAGACCAGGTCCAGTGCATATTGCTCCGACCCTGAATCTGTTAATTTTTTGTATTCTGTATCGCTGAGTTCCTTGAACTGCTCCTTTCGGATCCAACCTTCCCATTTTTCTCCGGTAATCCTGATTTTACTCCAGTATTTCCTATGATCGGTAAGCCTGAAAAGTTCCCCGTACAGGAGTTGCGTGATCATCCGACTATTTTCATCAGCCGATTCTCGTACAGCGATCACACTCAAGGGGCAGATACCAAAGGGCATAGGCGGTCAGTAAATCAGGGTTTAAAGGCGTTCCAGGACAAGGGCGGAGGCACCTCCACCACCATTACATATGGCTGCAGCACCAAATTTTGCCTGTTGTTGCCGGAGAACGTGGATCAAAGTAACCAGGATCCTTGCCCCTGAGCAGCCCAAGGGATGCCCGAGGGAAACCGCCCCACGGGCGGGCCCTTCTGCAACGGCACCAGCCGTCGAACGGTCGTTCGGGATTGAAAGATAAACCAAGTCGCTCACCTGTCGGTGGGCCCACCCACGGTCGGGCCCTGCCCGGCTCATCGCGAGGAGGG
>NZ_CEYNTP010000026.1:0-11373 GCF_982873095.1 Lentiprolixibacter sp.
ACAGATCGGGAAGATGATCGACAATGAGGCCCCACTGAATGAAATTCTGATCTATTACCTCAATTTTACGATCTACATCGGGCACCTTCTGTTTCCGATCTTCCTTTTTCTTTCTATCATCTTCTTTACCTCTAAACTGGCCAGCAATACAGAGATCGTTGCCATCCTGAGTTCCGGGGTATCCTACCGGAGATTTTTGCGCCCCTATTGGATCGGGGCTACTATTATTGCTGTAATTATGTTCTTCATGGGGATGTTTATAGTTCCCAATGCCAGCAAGGGGTTTAATGAATTCAAGTACAAATACCTGAAGAAGGGCAAGAAAGACCGTGTCACCAGTAATATATTCAATCAACTCAACGAAAATGATTTTATATATGTGAGCAGCTTTGACCCGGCGCGAAAAATCGGGTACAATTTTACCTTTGAACATTTCAATGAAGAGCAAAAACTGGATTATAAGATTACTGCAGCGAATATTCGTTGGGTACCTGCAGACAGTGTCTACCGCCTTACTACCTACACCAAACGCGACCTGCAGGGGGAAAAGGAACTTATGGAAACCAGAAGACGCCTTGATACGGTCTTCAACTTCAAGATTGAGGACCTCACGCCGGTATCCTACATTGCTGAGACCAAAAATTTGTTTGAACTCAACTCCTTTATCAAAACCCAGAAACGCAAAGGGGCATCCAATATTAACACCTATATCCTGGTTAAGTACAAGCGATGGGCCCTGCCGGTTGCGGCCTTTATTCTGACCATAATCGGAGTAGCGGTTTCCTCGGTAAAGCGAAGGGGGGGCATGGGTGTCAACCTGGCTTTTGGTATAGGTGTGGCTTTTATTTATATCTTTTTTGACAAGGTGTTTGGAACCCTGGCAGAACAATCGGGGTTTTCTCCTTTATTGGCGGTAATTATCCCGAATCTGGCCTTTGGCCTGCTGGGCATATATCTGTTGCAAAATGCAAAAAGATAACCTGAGAAGTTACCTGCTGCTCCATTTCATTGTTTTTATTTGGGGGTTTACCGCTATTTTGGGGAAGCTCATAACTATTGATGCCCTCCCGTTGGTCTGGTACCGAATGGGCATTGCCTCCTTGTTGATATATGGCTATATCCGTTTTAAGCGATCTTCCCTGAAAGTTTCACGAAAGACCTTTGGTATGCTCCTTCTTGGCGGGATCACGATTGCCCTGCATTGGGTCACCTTCTTCTCGGCAATAAAGGCGTCCAATGTATCCATAGCCCTGGCTACCATGTCGGCCGGCGCCCTTTTTACGGCTTTTCTGGAGCCCCTCTGGTATGGCCGCAAGTTTGTCTTGTATGAAATTCTTTTTGCCGTATTGGTCATCCTCGGGCTTTCCTTGATCTACCAGGTAAATACCCAATACGGATGGGGGATTTTGCTGGCCCTCGTTTCCGCATTCCTGGGGGCCATCTTTACTCTGATCAATGGCCAGCTCATTAGGACGAACAAACCGGCCACCATCTCATTTTATGAATTATCCATAGGGGCCCTCTTTCTATCCGTGCTGCTTGGCGTGCAGGGGCAGTTTGACACTTCATTTTTTAGTCTGATCCCGATGGACTGGGTGTACCTTGCAGTACTGGCTTCTGTTTGTACGGCCTACGCTTTTATCGCCTCGGTTAAGGTTATGCGTTTTGTAAGCCCCTATACAGTTATGCTTACGATTAATATGGAACCGGTGTATGGGATTCTCCTGGCCTTTGTGATCTTTGGGGAGAGCGAAAAGATGGATGCCCTTTTCTACCTCGGGGCCCTGGTTATTCTGATAACGGTCGTGATCAATGGAGTTATCAAAATCAAAGGCACCAAAGACAAAGCAGGGGATATGCATTAATATTTTATATTTGCTTGCTGGACTGACTAATCTAAAGAACACATGGAATACCTGGAATTTGAGTTGCCAATAAAAGAACTGGAAGAACAGTTAGAAAAATGCCAGATTATCGGCGAGGAGAGTGATGTTGATGTAACGGAAACCTGTAAGCAGATCGAGAAAAAACTGGCGGAAACCCAGAAGAATATCTATAAAAACCTAACCGCCTGGCAGCGGGTTCAACTTTCCCGTCACCCAGACCGGCCCTATACCCTGGATTACATTCGGGCCATCTGTGGGGATACCTTCCTTGAATTGCATGGAGACCGTTCCGTAAAGGACGATAAGGCCATGATTGGGGGGCTTGGAAAAATCGGGGATCAAAGTTTTATGTTTGTCGGTCAGCAAAAAGGGCACAATACCAAAACCAGGCAGTTTAGAAATTTTGGGATGGCCAACCCGGAAGGCTACAGAAAGGCCCTCAGGCTGATGAAATCCGCAGAGAAGTTTGGGATTCCGGTGGTCACTTTTATAGATACGCCCGGTGCTTATCCCGGAATTGAAGCCGAGGAACGCGGTCAGGGAGAAGCTATAGCACGGAATATCCTGGAAATGACCCGGCTCAAAGTCCCGATCATTGTGGTTATTATTGGAGAAGGTGCCTCAGGGGGCGCTCTGGGTATCGGGGTAGGAGATGTAGTGCTTATGCTCGAAAATACCTGGTATTCTGTGATTTCTCCGGAATCCTGTTCCTCCATCCTGTGGAGAAGCTGGGAGTACAAGGAACAGGCCGCAGAAGCCCTGAAACTAACGGCTTCAGACATGAAAAGATTAAAGCTTATTGATGAGATCGTAAAGGAACCTGCAGGGGGAGCACACCGCAACCGTGAAAAGGCTTTCGATATTGTCAAGAATAAAATTTTGAAACACTACACGGAACTTAAAAAGTTATCACCAGAAGAACTGGTGGCTACCCGTATGGATAAATACGCCCAAATGGGGGTGTTTAGTGGCTAAGTATTCTGTTTATCAGCACTCCTTAAGAATTCAGAAAAGTTAACAGGACCTTTTTTCTGGTTATGAACATTAATTCGTAACTTATTAACATCGATTTTGTTAACTAGTGGTGAATATCACAGGCTGTATTTTTAAAGTTAACTAAAGGTTAAATCCCTACTTTCGTATTCATGGACAAGGCGAGCCCTATACTAGGCCATAAAGTTGGTAAAACTGCTGTCATTTCGCTCGAGAAAGGCAAAATACCCCCTCAAGCTGTTGATTTAGAGGAGGTTGTGCTTGGAGCCATGATGATCGACAAAAAGGGAGTGGATGAGGTAATCGATATTCTGCACCCGGATGTTTTCTATAAAGACGCACATCGTTACATTTACGAAGCGATCTTCACGTTATTTGAAAGCAGTGAACCAGTGGATTTATTAACCGTTTCGGCCCAGTTGAAGAAGGCCGGGAGGTTAGATCAGGTGGGAGGTGATTTTTACCTCATTAAACTGACCCAAAAAGTGGCTTCCTCAGCCCATATTGAGTTCCATGCCCGAATTATCCTTCAGAAATACATACAGCGCAGCCTGATTAAGATTTCAAGCGAGATTATCGAGGATGCCTACGATGACAGTTCCGATGTCTTTGACCTCCTGGACAATGCAGAAGCCAAATTGTACGAGGTCACCCAGGGGAACCTGAAACGCTCTGCAGAAACTGCGCAGAACCTGGTCATCATGGCCAAGAAGAAGATCGAGGAAATTTCCAACAAGGAAGGATTGAGTGGCATACCTTCTGGCTTTGACAAAGTGGACAAACTCACTTCTGGTTGGCAACCGAGTGACCTGATCATCATTGCGGCCCGTCCGGGTATGGGTAAAACAGCCCTAACCCTTTCTATGGCGCGTAATATGGCGGTAAATTCTAATATCCCGGTGGCATTCTTCTCCCTGGAAATGTCATCTGTGCAACTGATAACAAGGCTTATTTCTTCAGAAACCGGCCTTTCTTCCGAAAAGCTGAGAACCGGCCGGCTGGAAAAGCATGAATGGGAGCAACTCAATGTAAAGGTAAAATCGCTTGAAAAGGCGCCTTTGTTTATTGACGATACCCCATCACTCTCCATTTTTGACCTGCGTGCAAAGGCGCGGCGACTGGTTTCCCAGCACAAGATCCGCCTGATCATTCTGGATTATCTTCAGCTCATGACTGCCGGTAGCAGCCAGAAAGGGGGCAACAGGGAACAGGAGATTTCAACCATTTCCAGGAACCTCAAGGCCCTTGCAAAGGAACTGGATGTGCCCGTTATCGCACTTTCGCAGTTATCACGAGCTGTTGAGACCCGGGGGGGGAGCAAGCGGCCTATTCTTTCTGACTTGCGGGAATCGGGTGCTATCGAACAGGATGCCGATATCGTGTCCTTTATCTACCGGCCGGAATACTACAAAATTGACGAATGGGACGATGAAGAACGGACCCCAACCCAGGGTCAGGCAGAATTCATCGTCGCGAAGCACCGTAACGGAGGCCTCGATAATATTAGGTTAAAGTTCATTGCCCAACTGGGTAAATTTGATAACTTGGATGACTTTGATTCCCCCTTCGAGTTCCAATCCAAGATGAATGTTGATGGGGAGAATCCCTTTGTCGCCAAAAGCTTCCCCTCTACAGATGAGGCCTTTGGAAGCGCGATGAATGATGATCTCGACCCTGATGACAACGAAGTTCCGTTTTAATACAACATTTTCACCTAAGGTTAAATCCCCTGGGGTACGCCTACGCACATCGTTAATTGGCCTATTCCTGATGCTCAGCCTGCAGGCAAACGCATCGGTCATCCTGATCCCTATGGATGCGGAAAGCCAGGAAAATCATTTAAAAGCATACGGGATCACTTACTGGGTACTCAGCCAACAGCAAAAAGTTCAATGGTTGTTGAATTACAGGGGTGGATCCTTCCTGTTGCCAGACGGGGACCGTATTCGAAAGGAATGCCAGATAAGAGGCGTATCCTTCGAGGTCCTTTCAGACAATCAGGCACAATCCATTCTGGAGACAATTAACAGCCCCTCACAGAACCAGGAGGCGGTAATCCTTGAAAAGGCACCTAAAATTGCGGTCTACTCCCCTAAGGACAAACAACCCTGGGACGATGCGGTCACCATGGTGCTTACCTATGCAGAAATACCCTATGTGACCGTATATGATGAAGAGGTGCTGGATAATAAGCTGGTATTGTATGACTGGCTGCACCTGCATCACGAGGATTTTACAGGGCAATATGGTAAATTTTACAGTGCCTATCGTGCCACGCCCTGGTACATTGAAGGGAAGCGCAATGCTGAGGCCCTTGCGGCAAAACTGGGATTCAGCAAGGTATCTGATGAAAAACTCGCGGTAGCTATCAAGATAAGGAACTATGTTATAGGAGGGGGGTTCATGTTCGCTATGTGTTCTGCCACGGATAGCTTTGATATCGCCCTGGCCGCCGAAGGGGTAGACATTTGCGAACCTATGTTCGACGGAGACCCCTCTGATCCAAATTACCAGCGCGCGCTGGACTACAGCAACACCTTTGCCTTTACGGATTTCACACTGGAAAGAAGCCCGCTGCGCTACGAATTCTCCTCCATCGATATGACGAGAAAGCGCGATAATGTGGCACCGGAATCGGATTATTTCTCCCTAATGGAATTTTCGGCCAAGTGGGATCCGGTACCTACTATGCTGACGCAAAATCATACCGCTCTGGTGAAAGGATTTATGGGACAGACGACGGCCTTTAACCCCGATGAGATCAAACCTACCGTCATGATCCTTGGCGAAAACAAAATTAACGGTGAAGCCCGCTACATCCATGGGATCAAGGGCAAGGGATTTTTTACGTTTTACGGGGGGCACGATCCTGAAGATTACCAGCATAGGGTAGGGGACCCTAAAACCGAACTCGAACTGCACCCCAATTCGCCGGGCTATCGATTGATCCTGAATAATGTGCTATTTCCTGCTGCCCGGAAGAAGAAACAAAAAACCTGATTCTATTAATTCAGTTGGGCAAGTAACTGTTCCAAAATACGCTCCACACCCATTTCGTTGTTGCTAACTGTCTTATACCTGGCAGCCTTCAGGACATTGGGATGGGCATTGGCCATGGCAAAACTATAAGCCGCCTTTTCCATCATTTCAAGGTCGTTGTTATAGTCCCCGAAAACCAGCGTTTCTTCCCTTGAAATACTGTAAGTTTCCTGAATCCGCGTGAGTGCGTATCCCTTGTTTGCATCGTTGTGGGAGAGGTCGAGCCAATTTTCCCCGGAAACCTTCACCATTAACTCGGAGTTGAATTTTTTCAGTTCCGGATAGAGGTGCTCCTCGGAACCATCAAAGTGAAATACCGCAATTTTTATGACCTCGCCTTCGAAGGTCTTTAAATCGTGAAGCAATTCAAATCGTGTGTAGTATTCTTTCAGTTTATTTACAAACTCGACCTGGCTTTTCAGGATATAGGCGTTGTCTCTGCTGCACAGCACAGGTTTTGAACCCTCCAGGCGCTCTACGACATTTAGGATCCTGTTTATTACCCCAGGATCTAGCGGGGTATGAAGTATTTCCGTTCCCTGGTCCGTAACTATTCCACCGTTTTCGGCGATAATGAAGATCTCGTCCTGTATGGGGGACAGTTTTTCAGCAATGCTGTTGTGTTGCCGTCCACTAGCCGCAGCAAAACGGATTCCTTTTTCCTTGAGCCTTTGGTAAAGTTCAAAGAAATACGGACTCACCTGATGCTCTGTATTCAGCAAGGTGCCATCCATATCTGTTACGACCAGTTTTACTTTTGATAAATCCATGCTGCGAGGTGCTACAAAGAGACAAAGGTATTTTTTATGTTTAAATTTCGGATACCTTTAAGGAAATATTACCAGAAGGCGATACAAATGAAAATTTTCCAGAAAGAAGTCAGACTTAAACCCTATCCAAGAGGTTTTCATTTGATTACACGGGACATCACCGGTCAATTTCCGGAAATACAGACCCTAAAACAGGGCTTTTTACAGGTATTTATCAAGCATACCTCGGCCAGTTTGTGTTTAAATGAGAATGCCGATCCCACCGTTCGCGGGGATTTTGAACGGCATTTCAATGTTATGGTCCCGGAAAATGCACCTTATTATGTGCATACTTACGAAGGTCCTGATGATATGCCGGCGCATATAAAAAGCGCCCTTTTAGGGGTTCAGCTCCAGATCCCGATAACCAACGGCCGACTCAACCTGGGTACCTGGCAGGGCATTTATCTTTGTGAACACCGGGATAATGGTGGAAGCCGGTCCCTGGTGCTTACGGCCTGCGGGACATAAAAAAACCCTGACGTTTTGGTCAGGGTCCTTTAGCGAGATAATTTCGGTGTTATTTTACTTTCTGCACAATCGCCTTAAACGCTTCCGGATGGTTCATTGCCAGGTCGGCAAGCACCTTGCGGTTAAGGCTGATATTATTTGCTTTTAACTTGCCCATAAACTGGGAGTAAGACATTCCGTGCATCCTCGCCCCGGCATTGATACGGGTGATCCAAAGTGCGCGAAAGCTCCTTTTTTTGTTTCTTCGGTCGCGATAGGCATACAGCATCGCCTTTTCCACGGCGTTTTTCGCAACCGTCCATACATTCTTCCTGCGGCCAAAATATCCTTTGGCCTGTTTCATAACTTTTTTTCTACGAGCCCTAGAGGCTACTGAATTTACTGATCTTGGCATTGTTTTGTGTTTTTTGTAGCAGGCGGTTAATTCATTGCTGAAATCAACACTTTGCGGGGCCTGACTCCATGGTTAATACTACCTTTTACTTCAGACGCAATTGTTGCCTGATGTTGTCTTCATCCGCTTCGTGTACCAACGTAGCGTGCGTGAGTTTAAGCTTACGCTTTTTACTTTTCTTGGTCAGGATGTGACTCTTAAAAGCGTGCTTCCTCTTGATTTTTCCAGTACCGGTAAGTTTAAAACGCTTCTTAGCACTGGATTTTGTTTTCATTTTAGGCATCGTACTCCTGTTTATCTGTTTATCTCGCTTTCTCTTTTATTTCTTTGTCTTGGGGGCGATGAACATGATCATACGTTTCCCCTCAAGTTTTGGCATTTGTTCCACCTTTCCGATATCTTCCAGGTCCTGTGCCAGTCGGAGCAATAAGATTTCTCCCTGCTCCTTATACACGATCGAACGGCCTTTGAAAAAAACATAGGCCTTGAGCTTTGCCCCATCTTTCAGGAACTTTTCCGCGTGCTTCTTTTTAAACTCATAATCGTGGTCATCTGTATTTGGACCGAAACGTATTTCTTTCACCACAACTTTGGTGGCTTTGGCCTTCATGGCCTTCTCGCGTTTCTTTTGTTCGTAGAGGAATTTTTTGTAATCAATGATCTTGCATACAGGGGGGTCTGCCTTGGGTGAAATCTCAACGAGATCCAACCCGAGTTCTTCTGCCTTTTCCCTGGCCTGCCTGATCGGATATATCCCCATTTCAACATTATCCCCAACAAGCCGCACTTCTGTAGCGGTGATCTCCTTGTTGATATTGTGGGGATTTTTTATTTCCCTACGTGGTCTTGGTCTAAATCTTCTGCGTATTGCTATGGCTTATGTTTTTAATTATACTTCCGTTTCAAACGGTTTTAATGTACTGTTTATTTCTTCTTCTATCAAATTTACAAATGATTCGATAGCAATGCTACCGTGATCTTCCCCTCCATGTCTCCGTACAGAAACCGTACCTTCTTCCTGTTCCTTGTCCCCTACAATCAGCATGTAGGGAATCTTATTCATTTCGGCTTCCCGTATCTTCTTTCCTACGGTCTCGTTCCTGTTATCCAGGAGCGCGCGAATTTCGTGATTTTCCAGTGAATTTAAAACTTTTTCAGCATATTTTTCGTGTTTCTCGCTGACTGGCAGCACAATAGCCTGATCAGGGATCAGCCAGAGAGGAAAATTACCCCCCGTATGTTCCAGCAATAAAGCTACGAAACGCTCCATTCTACCAAAGGGGGCTCTGTGGATCATTACCGGCCTGTGCAGCTCATTATCACTTCCTTTATAAGTGAGATCAAAGCGTTCTGGCAGGTTATAGTCTACCTGGATGGTACCCAACTGCCAGTTCCTGCCCAGGGCATCCTTGACCATAAAGTCCAGTTTTGGCCCATAGAAGGCGGCTTCTCCCTTCTCGATTACATAATCCAGGCCTTTTTCCTCAGCGGCATTGATGATCGCCTGCTCTGCTTTATCCCAGTTTTCTGCGTTTCCAATATACTTCTCAGGGTTTTCCGGGTCTCTTACCGAGACCTGGGCAGTGAAATTTTCCAGTCCCAGTGACCGCAGCACATACAGGGAAAGGTCAATTACGTTCTTAAATTCCTGATTGAGCTGGTCTGCGGTACAGAAAATATGTGCATCGTCCTGGGTAAATCCCCTTACCCGGGTTAAGCCGTGCAACTCACCACTTTGTTCATACCGGTAGACCGTTCCGAATTCTGCATATCGCTTAGGAAGTTCACGGTAGCTGAAGGGTTTAGCATTATAAATTTCACAGTGGTGAGGACAATTCATGGGCTTTAACAGAAACTCCTCGTCTTCTTTTGGCGTATGGATGGGTTGGAAGCTGTCTTCCCCGTATTTGGCATAATGTCCGGAAGTGACATAGAGTTCCTTTTGACCGATATGTGGAGAGACCACCATTTCATAGCCCGCTTTTTTTTGTGCCTTTTTCAGAAATTGTTCCAGCCGTTCCCGCAGGGCAGCTCCTTTGGGTAACCATAAGGGCAGGCCCTGGCCCACTTTCTTCGAAAAAGTAAACAATTCGAGTTCCCTGCCCAGCTTTCTGTGGTCTCTTTTCTTGGCTTCTTCAATTAATTCCAGATACTCGGTAAGTTCCTTTTGTTTTGGAAAGGAAATGCCATAGACCCTGGTGAGCTGGGGGTTGTTTTCGTCCCCTCTCCAGTAGGCTCCTGCCACGTTGAGGACTTTGAATGCTTTTATGTATCCGGTATTGGGGATGTGCCCGCCCCGGCACAAATCAGTAAAGGTTGAGTGATCACAAAAGGTAATATCCCCATCCTCCAGGTTTTCTATCAGCTCAAGCTTATACTCATTTCCCTGTTCCTGGTAATAAGCGAGGGCATCCTTTTTTGAGACCTCACGCATTGTATATTCGTGTTTGCCTCTCGCGATTTCCAGCGCCCGTTTTTCCACTGTGGCAAAATCCTTTTCGGAAATGGTATGTTCTCCAAAATCAACGTCGTAGTAGAAACCATTTTCAATCGCCGGACCGATGGTAAGTTTGATTCCCGGGTACAATTCTTCCAGTGCCTGTGCCAGAACGTGGGAAGAAGAATGCCAGAACGCCTTTTTCCCCTCCTTATCCCTCCAGGTATAGAGAACAAGGCTACCATCCTCCTGCAAAGGGGTAACCGTTTCCACGGTCTGCTCATTGAACTTAGCCGAAATTACATTGCGGGCAAGGCCTTCGGAGATCGACCGGGCGATGTCCATAGGAGTGCTTCCCTGGGGATATTCCTTGACAGTACCGTCTGGGAGGGTAATACGAATCATAAAAATGGAATCACAAATAAAACAGCAAAGATACAGCCTTGGCGGCACGGAGGCAATAGTTGGCGCTTGTAAATCCTGTATATCAGGTGGAGGCAAATACCGTTGGCTTGGGTAGGTGACTTACGCGACAATAATTTACTTGGATTTCCCAAACACCGCATCCATCAGGATTTTAATGCTGTAGAAACCCATACTAATCGCACCTACAGCAAATACAAGTCCGATTATCAAGACAGGGAGAAAAAACGGATGGTCCTGGTTTTTAAAGGCCTGGTACAGGACGAAAGGGGCCAGGAACATAAGTCCGATGGTATACATCAGGAACTTTACCCCTTTTAACAATAATTTCTTATCGGTTCTCATGGCAACACTAGCTGGGTGTAAAAGTAGAAAATAAAGGCTATATTTAATTCAGCCGGGAAGTGTATGGGAAAAAGTCTTTTGGCAGCATTCAGATTAAAGAAGAGGCATGCGTGTTTTATTGGCTCCGGATAAATTTAAGGGTTCCCTGACAGCAGGGGAAGTGGTAGCGGCACTCAGCAGGGGGATTAGGAGCATATTCCCTGATGCGACCTTACACCCCATTCAAGCTTCTGACGGCGGGGATGGATTCCTGGACGCCGTTTCCCATTATCGCAAAACCAAATTGATAGTTACGTCTTGTGAAGATCCGTTGGGGCGTGAAATCAAGGCTCCTTTCCGGGTGGATCCTGAAATGGGAGAAGCCTATATAGAAATGGCCCAGGCTGCTGGCCTTGTACTCTTATCGCCGGAAGAACGCAGTGCCATGAAAACATCGAGCAGGGGTACAGGAATGCAGCTTCGTGAGGCGTTGAAAATGGGATGTCATAGCATCTTTATTGGCCTGGGGGGTAGTGCCACCAATGATGGGGGAACCGGTATGGCAGAGGCTCTGGGAATCCGTTTTATGGACGCCCG
>NZ_CEYNTP010000026.1:11383-13818 GCF_982873095.1 Lentiprolixibacter sp.
GGGGAGATCAACTTCTTCCCACCGGACAAAACCTGTCTCTTATACAGTCAATAGATTACAGTGGTATGCTCCCTGAGGTCCGAAAAACCCGCTTTACAGCTGTAAATGATGTAAACAATCCGCTATATGGCCCTTACGGTGCGGCCCATGTTTACGCCGCCCAAAAAGGGGCAACGACGGAGGAAATTGAATTGCTCGACCAGGGATTGCGCCAATTAAACCATGTAGTGCAACAGCAACTGGGGAAGTCTCATGCTCATGAAGCAGGTTCCGGGGCTGCCGGGGGAGCGGCATTCGGCCTGAAAAGTTTCCTGAATGCTCAGTTTATCAGCGGTACACAGTTTATACTGCAACTGGCCCAGGTACAGGCCTTACTCAAAAAAGAAAAAATCGACTATATCCTTACCGGGGAAGGGAAGATTGATCATCAGACCCTCAGTGGGAAATGGATAAACGGCCTGGCAGAACTGGGCAGGCAACATAATATCCCCATAATTGCCGTATGTGGCCTTTTGGAGGTGTCTTCAGCTGTTTTAAAAGAAAATGGCGTGCAGCATGTGATCGAAGTGCGTGACAAATCACAGTCCCTGGAGTACAATATGAAGAACGCTGCTGCCCTTGTAGAAGCAGCGATTGCTGAGTTTTTCAGATCCACGGGCTAGTCCCCGGCAACAGCCTCGATACACTTACTCAATAATAAGGGTGTCCTTGATCTCCTGCACAATGGCAAAATACCCAAGGGGGAAGTCATCAGGCCGGTCCGTATTGTCAAGGACATTGATATTGTCAAGACCGGTGATATCAAAAACATTTCCCCTTACAGTAGCCCTCGGAGTTTCAAAGAATCCGAAATTTTCTTCGGTTTGTTCTATGATCCGGGCCATATAGTTGAAGAACTCCTGGTCTGCCCCCATAATACTGACCTCTATTTCACTGCCCGGCGCCAATTCACGGTCATAGAAATAGGAAAACTGGAATTGTTGGCCCTGATAGAATTCATCTTCGGTTACCAGGTATTCGTTGAAATCGAAATCAAACAAATAGTAATCCTTACGGTCCGGGATATCTGTAAAAGTAACCAGCACTTCGGTTTCATCCCCTTCGAAAAGTGTTCCCGTACCCTGTTCCAGCTTCTCGATGGGTACCGTGGGCACATATCTGGTCTGGGCAATATACTTTCTTCCCTTGTGCTCTATAATCAAGCTGTACAGGAGCTTATCATTTTCGATAGCTGCCGTGGGAACGCGTTCATCGACATTCACTGTATCCGGTTCATATATCCCTGAACCCGGGATAAACTCCTTCAGAATAACATCACCGGTAGGCCCAAATATCCCATCTTCTTCCTCTTGTACCAGAATAACGATACGCTCCAGTTCCGTAACCGGGATTTCTTCAAAAAAGCTATTGGTTTCTGTAACCTTTATCTGTATAGGGAGGTAAGTTTGGGTGGTATCTACCCGGATCAGTCCGTCTACAATAAGTCTGGGCGCCTCTCCAGGGGCTTCAACCTCAATCACATCTTCACATCCAAAAGAGATGCACATGAACAGTACTCCCAAAACAATAAATCTGTCCATTTGTTATCCTTATAAAGGTCAGCCGTGTTCTCTATTCTATCACCAGGGTGTCCTTGAATTCCTGTACGATGGCGAAATACCCCAATGGAAAAGCATTGGGACGGTCAGTATTATCCACAACGTCAATGTTATCGAGCCCGGTGATATCGATTACATTTCCCCTGACCGTGGCCCTGGGGGTTTCAAAAAATCCGAAATTTTGTTCGGTCTGTTCAATGATCAGGTCCATGTAATTGAAGAATTCCTGATCGGCCCCCATTATACTGATCTCGATTTCCCTGCCCGGCTCAAATTCCTGATCGTAGAAATAGGAAAACTGAAATTGCTGGCCCTGATAAAACTCATCTTCAGTTGCGAGAAACTCATCAAAATCAAAATCCAGCAAATAGTAATTGTCCTCATCGGGGATATCGGTAAAGGTTACCAGCACCTCGGTTTCATCCCCCTCGAAGAGGGTCCCTGTACCTTGTTCCAGGGCATCGATAGGTACGGAGGGGACATAACGGGTTTGCGCAATGTACCGCCTTCCTTTGTGACTGATGATGAGATTGAATAACCAATCCCCTTCCAGTATAGTTGAAACACGGATCCTCTGGTCCTCGTCGAAGGTAGGATCCGGAGTGTAAATACCAGATCCTGGAACTTCCTCTGCGAGGCTGGAACTGGCAGTTTCCACAACCAGGTTGTCTTCATACTTTTCATAGATAATTACAATGCTTTCCAGAGAGGTGACCGGGATTTCGTCAAAAAAACCACTGGTCTCAGATACTTTGATCTCGACGGGCACAAATGTCTGTGTGGTATCCACGCGGATCAGGCCATCCACGATGAGCCGTGTGTCTCCTGAGGGAACAT
>NZ_CEYNTP010000026.1:13828-17903 GCF_982873095.1 Lentiprolixibacter sp.
AGGCAAAGGGCGAGTATGGGAAACAGTTTTTTCATCTAGAACTTGAAATTATAGGTTATTGCGGGAACTATCCCAAAAATTGAGGTCCTGACCGCTTCATTTACTCCGGTATCCTGGTTACGCCTAAAATTGATCGAAGCAGCATTTCGCCGGTTGTAGACGTTATAAATACTGAACACCCATTCGGCTTTCCAGTTCCTGCCGGTATTTTTCCTTGGGGTAAGTGTTGCCGATACGTCCAACCTGTGATAATCCGGCAGGCGTTCTTTATTCCGGAGACCGTAATAGGGTATGGTGATGCCCTGGAACTCAAATTGCCCGATCGGGTAATTCGTGGGTTGTCCCGTCTGGAAAATAAAATTGGTGTTAAATCGCCATTTTTTGTTCAATTCGTAATTCCCATATACCGCGATATCATGGGTTTTATCAAAAGGGGTATTGTACCATTCCCCTTGGTTGATGCCAGTTTCCTGGTTCGTGCGTCCGTTGTCAAAGGCAAGCTCCCGGCCCGGGGTCCGCTGCTCGGAGCGGGATAATGTATAGGATAGCCAGCCGTTAAACCGCCCCTCATTCTTGCGGAAGAGGATTTCCCAGCCATAGGCCCGTGCTTGCCCATTAAGGATCACCTGTTCAATGGCATTGTTGGCAATGAGGTTGGCCCCGTCTATATAATCGATACGGTTCTGGATGTCCTTGTAGTATACTTCGGTTTCGAAGGTGTAGTCTCCCCCTTTAATATTCCGGAAATACCCGAGGGCATACTGGTCCAGCAACTGCGGTTTTACAAAGGGCCCGCTAGGGGTCCAAACATCCAATGGGGTAGGGGAGCTGGTATTGGAAAGCAAATGCAGGTACTGGGCAATCCGGGTGTAGCTCGCCTTTATGGAATTGTCTTCATTCAATGTATAAGATAGTGCCACCCGGGGTTCCAGGTTGCTAAAATCAGCAAGGTTGGCTCCGCGTCCGGGGTTGACCACCTCTATGGGTTCTGCTTCCTGGTAGGTAAGGGTGAAGGGGTCAAAAATAACAGGGTTGTTGTTGAGGTAGACGTTGAGTTCGTCCTGGCCCAAACGAAGAAAATGACTGAAGCGCAGGCCGTATTGCAGGCTCAGCTTGTCCGAAATATTGTGTTCCACATCCACATAGGCAGCAAATTCATTGGCGTACTTTTCGATGAGCTGCTCTTCCAGGATTCCCGAGTCCGGGCTATTCGGGACAATCTTTCCGGGATTGAAACGGTAGTAAATATTATTGAGTCCGTAGTTGATTTGCAGATTGTCGCTCAGGTAGTGCTTGAGGTCGTATTTGATGTTAAAATTCTGTATACCCGAATCCCACTCAAAGCCGACAAAATCGAGTTCCAGGCCATAAAAGTAATCCGAGTAGATCAGGGAAAGGTTGGAAAACAGCTTATCCGAAAACAGGTGGTTCCAGCGGAAATTAAATACGGCATTCCCGTAGATGTTCACAAAGTTGTCACTGATACTGAACAGGTCGCGCCCAAAATACCCGGAGAGGAAGATATTGTTCCGTTCATTGATCCGGTAATTGAGCTTGGTATTCAGGTCATAGAAATACGCCTTGTTGTCTATGTCAAATAAGGGCAGGAACAGATGTGCATACGAAGCGCGCCCCCCTACGAGGAAAGCCGCACGGTCTTTGATAATAGGGCCTTCGGCAAGTACCCTGCTGGCTACTGCTCCAATGCCCCCGCTCACCTTAAACTCCCTGCTGTTGCCCTCCTTCTGGAAGATTTCCAGAACTGAGGAAACACGGCCCCCATAGCGGGAGGGGATCCCCCCTTTGAACAACTTAACATCCTTAATAGCATCCGGGTTAAATACGGAAAAGAACCCAAATAAATGGGAAGAATTAAAGATAGTGGCCTCGTCCAAAAGGATCAGGTTCTGATCAGCGGCACCGCCCCTCACGTTGAAACCTGAGGAGCTTTCCCCGGCATTGGTCACCCCGGGCAGCAGTAGGATGGACTTGATAACATCGGCCTCACCTAGGACCACCGGAATTTGCTTTATGGTTTGCACGGCAAGGGTATTGACACTCATTTGAGGTTTTCGGATGTTGAGTTTTTCCACATCCTCCGTAAGGGTAACTTCCTCTAGTTCCTCGGCCTGTTCTACCATCTGGAAATTGATCTGTTGATCCCGGTTAAAGGTAATGTTCCGGCGCACGTCCTGGAATCCGAGATAGGAAATCTGAATTTCGTACTCCCCTTCAGGAAGGGTCAGGGAGTAAAATCCATATTCGTTTGTAGTCACCCCGGTACGCAAGGAGGGCACGGCAAGGGTAACCCCTATCAGGGTCTCATTACTGGAGGCCTCGGTAATGGTACCACTAAGGGTATACTTTTTTTGTGAGAATAATAGAGAAGTGCTGAGTAAAGCAAAAAGCAGAAGTGTCTGCTTAAAACGGTGGAACATACGGCTGATTTTCCCTAAAATTAAAGATATTCAGGGAACCGGGAACTTTATTAACACATCTTTAGTGCTCTCCTGGATGGATCACAGTTGGTCCAGGATCTGGTTCAGGCTGGCACTCGGGCGCATCGCCTTCCCTACCTGAAGTTCATCCGGAAGATAGTACCCCCCAATATCCTGTGGTTTCCCCTGTGCATGAAGGAGTTCACTTAGGATTACTTCCTTCCGGGATTCCATTTGCCTGAAAATACCGGTAAAAAGCTGCTGCATCTCCTTGTCTTTTGATTGCCTGGAAAGTGCTTCAGCCCAGTAAAAGGCCAGGTAAAAATGGCTGCCGCGGGTATCGAGTTCCCCTACTTTGCGGGAAGGTGAGCGATCTTCTTGCAAGAATTTTTCAGTAGCTTCATCCAGGGCATCCGCGAGCACCCTTGCTTTTGCATTCTCGTATTTTTCACCGTAAAAATCCAGGGATACGGCGAGGGCCAGGAATTCTCCTAAGGAGTCCCACCTCAGGTGACCTTCTTCCAGAAATTGCTCCACGTGTTTTGGGGCCGATCCTCCGGCTCCGGTTTCAAATAATCCACCACCGTTCATCAGGGGAACGATGGAAAGCATCTTTGCGCTGGTACCTACTTCCAGAATAGGGAAGAGGTCGGTCAGATAATCCCTGAGCACGTTACCCGATACAGAGATGGTATCTTTCCCTTCTTTTATCCTTTTCAGCGTGCGCAGGGTGGCTTCGACAGGACTACAGATCTGAAGGTCTAGACCTTCTGTATCCAGTTCTCCCAGGTAGGTGTTTACCTTTTTGATCAGTTCGGCATCGTGTGCCCGGTTCGCATCCAGCCAAAAGATGGCCGGGGTTGCAGACGTACGGGCCCGCTTAACCGCTAAATTTACCCAGTCCCTAACCGGGGCATCCTTCACCTGGCACATCCTCCAGATATCTCCCTCCTGCACTTCGTGCTGGATCAAAACAGAACCGGATCGGGCATCCACTACCTGCACTATCCCTGCTTCGGAGATCTCAAAAGTTTTATCGTGTGAACCGTACTCTTCGGCTTTCTGGGCCATCAGGCCCACATTGGGTACGGTCCCCATGGTTGTAGGATCAAAGGCCCCGTGCTCTTTACAGAAATCTATGGTGGCCTGGTATATCCCAGCATAGCTGCTATCGGGGATAACGGCCTTGGTATCCTGTGGGTTGCCCTGGGCATTCCACATTTGTCCCGAATTTCGGATCATCGCCGGCATCGAAGCATCTATGATGATGTCGCTGGGTACATGCAGGTTGGTAATGCCCTTATCAGAATTCACCATGGCCAGATCGGGTCCGTCCTCAATGGCTGTTTGCAGAGCCGCTACAATTTCCTGACGCTCGCCTTCCGGAAGTGTACTGAGTTTATCGTACATAATCTCAAGTCCTTCCCTGGAATTGATCCCAAGGGATTCAAAAGTAGCTGCGTATTTGTCAAATACAGGCCTGAAATAGGTTTCCACTACATGTCCAAAGATGATGGGGTCAGACACCTTCATCATGGTTGCCTTGAGGTGTACAGAGAACAGGGTGCCTTTTTTCCTGGCATCCTCGACCTGATTTTGCAAAAATTCCAGCAAGGCTTTTTTCCGCAGAACGGTGG
>NZ_CEYNTP010000027.1:0-17533 GCF_982873095.1 Lentiprolixibacter sp.
AAAAAACAGTTCATTTCGGCATGGGTGCAACAGCTGAAGCTAGCCGTTTAAAAGTAGTCTGGCCCAACTCGGAAGTCAGTATACTTGATGTAGCAAGCAGAGACACCCTGATCCAAGTTGCTTATTCCACTTCAGCATTACATGAGGAGGATGTTAATTACGATCCTGCGTCTTCATTGTTTACAGATATTACCGAAAAGGCAGGACTTGATTTTGTTCATCGTGAAAATAATCAGGTAGACTTTCATAAGCAATTCTTGTTGCCCCATCAACATTCTAAGCTAGGACCTGGGCTCGCCGTTGCAGATGTGAATGCTGATGGCCTTGATGATTGTTTTATAGGTGGGGCCAGGGGACAATCGGGTCAGCTTTTTTTACAGCAACCAGACGGATCTTTTAAAGCTTCTGATGAAATATTTGACCCTGAATATGAGGATATGGGGTGTCTGTTTTTTGATTACGATGGCGATGGGGACCAGGACCTTTATGTGGCTTCAGGCGGAACCTGGGCCAGCGGGCAATCCAAAGGGTACCAGGACCGTTTATATGAAAATAACGGAAAAGGGCAGTTTGCTTTAAACCCGGGGGTACTCCCCGAAATTCAGACGAGCACTGCATCTGTAAATGCGGGGGATTTTGACGGAGATGGAGATTTAGACCTGTTTGTAGGAGGTCGTGTTATCCCCGGAGCGTATCCTTTAAACCCTCCCAGTTTTCTTCTTGAAAACAACAACGGACAATTTGTAGACAGGGCTGGGGAACTAGCGCCTGAGTTATCGGCAATCGGTATGGTAAGCCAGGGACTCTGGACGGACTATGACGGGGATCACGACTTGGATTTGATAGTAGTGGGGGAGTGGATGCCTGTTTCCCTTTTACAAAACAATGAAGGAAGGTTCACCAACAGGACCAAAGAGCTGCAATTAACTGGATCTTCCGGATTTTGGAATAGTATCACTGCTACGGACGTAAATCAGGACGGTCGTGTGGATTATCTCCTTGGTAATCTGGGAGCAAACAATGCCTATCGCATATCACGGGACAGTCCATTGATCCTGCGAGCTAAAGATTTTGACCAGAATGGTTCGGTAGACCCGATATTGTTCAAGGAGTTTGTTGATGGTTATCACCCGGTGGCCTCTAGAGATGCATTTTTGAGCCAATTGCCCAATATGCGGCTAAAATACCCTAATTATGAAAGCTACGCTGGGGTAAGTCAGGATAATTTGTTTGATGATCCCAATGCCTGGGAGGATGGTCTGGAATATATATCTTATACGGCGCACCACGGATTTTTACTTAATCTAGGGAAGGATAGCCTAATTATGAATCAATTGCCAAATAATGCCCAGTTCTCACCTGTGTTCGGCACTTTGGCAATTGATATGGACCAGGATGCTGTTGAAGAAGTGCTGCTCAGCGGCAACCTATTTTCTAATAATGTGATAGATGGCCCCTTTTGCAGTTCCTTGGGTGCCATATTGAATTATGATGCTGAAACAATACAGGTATCCCGGGGGAATAAGGAAAATGGATTTTTACTGAGGGGAGACAGAAAGGCCCTGGGTGTAATAAAGATGGCCAATGGTCGCTTGGCTGTGATTTCAACTACCAATAATGGGAATGTATCACTATTGCAGTTAAATGCCAACCAGGATACCCTGGATTTCCAATCCTTGGAAACCAAGGCCGTTATCCGACTTGCCAATGGCAGGGAACTGCTTAGAGAAGCCTCCTATTGCTCGGGGTATCTATCTCAACACAGCCGGGTTGTCATCCTGCCCCCATCCTGGGAGGAGGTTACCTTTTATACGGCCAATGGTATAACACGGACTGTTAAGAACCTAAATCTATGAAGGTAAAGCACCTATTTATGGGATGTTTCCTGTTCCTGGGCCTTGCCTGTTCAAGCACAAACCGGTCAATTACAGACAAGCCCATAACTTTTGACGAAAACAGGGTTGTGCTAACCAGGGAATATTTACAGAATCGGTATGATCTGAAAACAGAAGGCATAGACATTATTCCAAAAATGATCGTATTGCACTGGACCGCAATACCTACCCTCGAAAAATCTTTTGAAGCCTTTGATCCCGTTCAACTCCCCGGATCCCGGCAGGATGTTCAAAGTGCCGGGGCGCTTAATGTCTCAGCCCATTTTCTGGTGGACAGGGACGGTACGATCTACCGACTGATGCCCGAAACTACCATGGCACGCCACGTCATAGGGTTGAACCACTGTGCCATAGGCATCGAGAATGTTGGGGGCACCGATGCAACCCCTTTGACCAGGGAACAATTGCGATCCAACATCTATCTGGTACGTTATTTGACCAAAAAATACGGTATAGACTATCTGATCGGGCATTATGAATACCCTCTTTTTGACGGGCATGAACTTTGGCTCGAAAAGGATGCGGGCTACCGCACCGAAAAGACCGATCCCGGTCAGGATTTCATGCGCAAGGTTCGCAAGGCCACCAAAGATTTAAATTTCAAACCTAATCCGAAATAAAATCAACCCAATGAAAAGAATCACATGCTTTATTATTTTTAGTCTTTCCTTACATCTGGTCGTGGCTCAGGATAGCTCCTTTACCACCTCCCTGTATAACACCTATGATACCTTTAAGGAGACCAGTCTGGACAAACGCAGGATAAAACACAGTGATCTACAGCCCCTGATAGAGCAGTGGCGTAAAGAATCCAGGGTGGAAGTAAACAAGGTAGGCACATCTATTGAGGGGCGTTCCCTGCATTTGCTGAGTATGGGTACGGGGGATACCGATGTCTTCCTGTGGTCCCAAATGCACGGCAATGAGCCCACGGCCACACAGGCCATATTCGACATCCTTAATTTTTTCGCCGGAACTTCATTTACAGAGGAAAAGCAGGAGATCCTTTCGCGCCTGCGTGTGCATTTCCTCCCCATGCTTAACCCCGATGGTGCCGAAGTCTTTCAACGGCGCAATACGCTGGGGATAGACATTAACCGCGATGCCCTTCGCCTGCAGTCACCAGAGGGACAAACCCTGAAAAAAGTACGGGATAGTCTGGATGCGGATTTCGGGTTTAACCTGCACGATCAAAGCACCTACTACAATGCAGAACGCACAGACAAGCCGGCTACCGTCTCCTATCTCGCACCGCCTTTCAACTATGAAAGGGACATTGACGAAAGCAGGGCAGCGGCCATGCAGGTAATCGTATTTATGAATAACATCATTCAGCAATATGCCCCGGGCCAGGTAGGTCGTTACAGCGATGATTTTGAGCCCCGCGCTTTTGGGGACAACATACAAAAATGGGGGACCAGTACCATCCTGATCGAGTCCGGGGGCTATCCCGGGGACAGGGAGAAACAAGAGATACGTAAATTGAATTATGTTTCTATCCTTTCCGCCCTGTATACCATTGCTAAAGGGAATTATAAGGATATCGCGATCGAGGATTATGAGAAGATCCCGGAAAACGACAGGAAGCTGTTCGACCTGAAAATTGAAAACGCGACCTATCCTTTGTTGGGAAAAGACTACATCATGGATATTGGCATCCATCGCCTTGAAGTAGATTTGGAAGATCACAATGATTTCTGGTACAGCAGCCGCATCATTGACCAGGGCGATCTGTCTACCTACTACGGATATGAAACCTTCAATGCGGAAGGGTACAGGGTGATTCCCGGAAAGGTTTTTCCCAAAGTACTTTCCAAAGTTAAGGATATGGAAGGCGAAGAATATATAAACTACCTTAAACAAGGGTACCTGTACTTTAGGATTTCAGAGTCTCTTGAGGTCACGTCCTATACTCCAGCGCCCTTTCATTTAATCAGTGAAGATTATAAAATTCCTGAATTTCGGCTTGAAGTGGGCAGGAACCCTACTTTTCTCCTTGAAAAAGATGGCAATTTCCAATATGCGGTCGTGAATGGATTTCTGATCGATTTGAATCAGGGTTGGAAAAGCATAGTTTTTTCCATCGGGTTGAACAAAATAAATGGAATGATCTACCGGTAATAAAAAACACCACCTGAGATCAGAGGTGGTGTTATGAGTAATTCAAAAACAATTCCGGGCTGTTAGTACCCAAAGCTAATATGTAAGTCGGGTGCATTCATGATCATGGCTACCAGCATGGTAAACAGGGTAAGCACGATTGAAGAAAAAACAGACAATACGATACTTTTCGACCATTTTGACAAGGACCCGATGGGACTCTCCTTTATGATTTGATTTAAAACATCCATAGCTTCATTTTTTAATTAAACAATACTCTTTTGGTTTTAGGATGTATTCAGTTGTTTTGTTTTTGGTGTTGTATGTATGTAACAATCCATTTTAAAAAAACCCTACCTGCAATCCTCTCAACAAAAAAAAGAGGACCCATCGGATCCTCTTTTCATATTGTTTCAATTCTGATCTTCTTATTCGCAGCCAGAAGTGAAGCCTGTGGCATCAAACTTCGTTTGTACAGCCCCTTGTCTTCCGTCATCGACTACCTGAATGGCCAGGTTGTTTTCGCCACTGCCATCCCGCTTTGGAGAACAGTACTCAAACAGGTAAAAACTATTGGCTTGCTGGGAAACGCGCAACGAGATGTCGTTAAAGGTAGTCTCCAGTTCTTCCTTGTTACTCGCGAAAACACTAAAGGTTTTACCGATAGCGCTAAGTACCTGGGTGTCTATCTCAGCGCCCAGGCCAATTGTGAAGAACGAGATATTGGGATCGGCGCGTTCCACGCTGTTCAGTGCCGAGGATTCCGTGTATCGCGAAGCCTGGTCGGTTCCGTCCGTGAACAAAACCACTGATGCCGCTCCAATAATATTATCTCCCAAACTTTCTGTCAGCAGGTCTTCTGCCAGGGCTGTGGACTTGATTACCGCCCCATAAAGGTCTGTGGAAGGATCATTGCTGATCTCTGGTGTAATTCCGTTTACGGCAGCGACCAGTTCCTCCTGAGAGGCCGAAAGTGGTTGCAAGAGGTGCAGTGTATCCTCGCCATCAAACCAGTAAATAGCCATGGTAAGAGATTCATTTGGCGTCGCAGGCATCACATTTTCAATGAAACTGACGGAGGCTGACTTCAACTCTTCCAGGCTGCTACTTAACACACTATTACTCAAATCCAGAACCAGAAGGGTATTGTTCCTGAATACCTGCGAATTGGGCGAGATCCTGGCAAAAGACTCAGAGGCCGAAATGGTATTAAAGCAATCGTCATTTCGTCCCTGTTCATAGATGGTAAACTGCGAAGCTTGTAATCCGGAGACCGGATTGCCCCCGGTATCTGAAACCTTGAACAGTATAGACACTTTTCCGGGGAGGCTGGTGAATTGTTCCTGTATGGAGAGGAGCAGTTCGTTTTCGCCAAGGTCCAGGCATTTGTCTACGGGCTGGCCTTTCCCAAGTCCGTCGGTATTAAAGTCAAAGCTTACATCGTCATCAGCATTGCCGCATGAAAACAGGAATACAATGGAAAACAGGAAGGTAAAAGAAAGATAGGATTTCATTTCAATAAGTGTTCGTTTCTTCCTGAAGAACGCACAAAAATTAAATTAAGTATAGTCTGGTGGAAACTTTCATAAGGACACATCAGAAATCCTGCTTTTTATTGTAAATTGAAAGGAAGTAAATTGATAAAAATATGTTGCGAGGTAGTGTAATTTTAATGGTTCTTTTTTTCGTCAGGGCTGGAGTTGGCCTTTACGCCCAGGACGATATACTCACCCGATTGGGTTATCCCGAAGATGCCCGTTTGCTGATTATCCATGCCGATGACCTGGGGGTATCCCATTCAGAGAATGTGGCCAGTATTTCCGGTATGGAAAAAGGCCAGGTAAATTCTGCAAGCATTATGGTCCCCTGTCCCTGGTTCCCTGAAATTGCCGCATATGCCAGGGAAAACCCAAAAGCTGATCTCGGCCTCCACCTGACCCTGAACAGCGAATGGCTTGGGTATAAATGGGGCCCGGTTTCATCACGAGATGCTGTGAGCAGCCTGATAAATGAACAGGGGTACTTTTACGCTTCTGTGGATAGCCTTCGTACCTACGGGAAGGCAAATGAGGTAGCCCTCGAACTTACCAACCAGGTAATTAAGGCGCTGGAGGCGGGGATCGACATTACCCATCTCGATGCCCATATGGGTGCCGCTGTGAGTACGCCTGAATTTATGGCTGCCTATTTGCGGGTAGGCCGTGCTTTTGACCTGCCGGTATTACTAGACAAGCGTGTATATGAAATGACAGCACCAGAAATACGAAACCTGATCGATGACCGCACCGTGATAATGGACAATATCTATTCCATGACACCGGCAGACTTCACTGCCGGGCCGGAACAATACTATAAAAGTTTACTTGCAGAATTACCTTCCGGCCTCAACTGCCTGTTGATTCATTTGGCCTATGAAGACGAAGAAATGAAGGCCGTTACCAAAGGTCATGATTACTGGGCCGCAGACTGGCGACAGGCCGATTCTGATTTTTTTCTGAGCGAGACTTGTCAAAACCTTATTGAGCAGGAGAATATCATCCTCATAAGCTGGAGGGAATTGAGGGACAAAATTACCCGAAGTAAATAGGAATTTTAACATTTCCTTTAAAGAATTCCCTAGGGTACCCCCCTTTTTTTTGATAATTTTAAAGGAAATCTCTGGAAAAACAACTTTCACCTAAAAATAACGAGTATGTCAACTTTTGAGTTAACGGTCAACGGGGTACAACATTCTGTTGATGTCAGTGAAGACACACCTTTGATGTGGGTCTTAAGGGATCATCTTGATCTCGTGGGGACAAAATACGGTTGCGGAATTGCGCAATGCGGAACGTGTACAGTACACGTGGATGGGATAGCACAAAGAAGTTGTGCCCTTAGTATAAAACAGGTTGCCGGAAAATCCATCACTACCATAGAAGGATTATCTGAAGACGGTTCCCACCCCGTCCAACAGGCCTGGAAGGAAGTCGATGTTCCTCAGTGCGGATACTGCCAGTCTGGACAAATCATGACAGCTGCCGCTTTCCTGGAACAGAACCCCAATCCAAGTGAAAATGAGATAAAAGCGGCAATGAACGGAAACCTCTGCCGCTGTGCTACGTATAACAGAATATACAGAGCGGTGGAAATTGCCGCATCTAAAATGGGATAAAATCAATTAAAGACAAGAACAATGGCAAATCAAAAACCTTCTTTATCATTTAGCAGAAGAGAATTCATGCGCACCAGTTCTTTGGCCGGAGGCGGCCTTTTAATTGGTTTTAATCTGTTCCAGGCATGTAAGCCTGAAGCCAAGGCACCTATCGATCTGGCGTCTTTGGATTACAACGATTTCAATGCCTTCATTAAAATCGCGGAAAACGGGGCAGTGACCATATTTTCTCCAAATCCGGAAATTGGGCAGAACGTGAAAACTTCCATGCCCATGATCATTGCAGAAGAACTCGATGTGGCCTGGGATATGGTCCATGTGGAGCAGGGTATCCTGGATACCGAAAACTATACCCGGCAGGTTGCGGGTGGTAGCCAGTCCATTAGGCAGGGCTGGGAGCCGCTGAGGCAAACCGGAGCAACAGCCAGGCAGATGCTGGTAAATGCTGCTGCAGCCAGGTGGGGGGTTGATCCCTCAGAGTGTACTACCAGTGAAGGGGTCATCACCAATGCAGCTGGCGATACGCTGGGTTACGGTGATGTTGTCACAGAAGCAGCACAACTTGAAATCCCGGAAGAAGTGAGCCTCAAAGAGATCAAGGATTTTAAGATCATTGGCAATGATGCCAGCAATGTCGACATAGACGAGATCGTTACAGGGAAACCCCTGTTTGGCCTGGATTACAAGGTTGACGGAATGGTCTATGCCGCAGTGGTAAGGCCACCGGCATTCGGACAACAGTTAAGTTCTTTTGATGCTGAGAAAGCCAAGTCCATGCCTGGCGTGCTTGATGTTATTACCATAGGTGAGAAAGCCAGGAATCTAATAGAGGCTAATCCTGGCATAACGCCTATTTTGAGCACGAGCGACAAAGTTGTGGTTATCGCTGAAACCACCTGGCAGGCGATGAAAGCTAAAGCAGCTGTTGAGGCGGAATGGGAGGATGCCACCAAACCGGAAAACTCAGAAGAACACGATAAGATATTAACGGACCTACTGGACGGTAAGAAATTTAACACCATGCGTTCTGATGGGAATGTTAAGAAAGCCTTTGCAGAGGCCGATCAGGTGCTGGAACGTACCTATGAATCGCCCTTCCTGCCTCACAACTGCATGGAACCGATGAATTTCTTTGCAGATATCAGTGAGGATAAAGTGCATTTGGTAGGACCTGTCCAGACACCAGAATGGAAGGCGGGTGCCGTTGCACAAATGCTGGGTAGGGAGCCCTCAGAAATCCTGCTGGAAATGACACGACAGGGAGGTGGCTTTGGACGTCGTCTCTATGGGGATTTTGTCCTTGAAGTTGCAGAAATTGCAGATGCTATCAGGAAACCGGTTAAAGTAGTATATACACGCGAGGATGACATGGCCGATGGTATCTACCGTATGGCTATTAAATACAGGATCAAGGCCGGGGTTAAAGACGGACAGGTTACTGCCTACCACCTTAAGGAGGCAGCGGTGAATTCCAATATGTATGGCCTGATCCCCAATTTCTTCCCTGCCGGATGTGTTGAAAATTATCAGGTGGACGTAGCCAAGTACGACAGTAATATCACCACTGGCGCATGGCGTGCCCCTTATACCAATTTCCTGGCCTATGCCGAACAAAATTTCTTTGATGAGCTGGCTGAGATGATGGAAGTAGACCGGGTGCAATTGCGACTGGACCTCCTGCAAAACGTTAAAGGAACTGAGGATGAACGCATTCAGTATTCCCCGGAACGTATGGAAAAGGTGATCAAGACCGTTGTGGAAAAATCCGGATGGGGAAAACAGCCGGAAGGCGTGTACCAGGGATTTGCAAATTACTACTGCCATAACAGCCATGTGGCGGAAGTAGCAGATGTGGTAATCGAGGATGGCAAGCCGGTAGTGAAAAAAGTTACCTGTGTGGTAGACTGCGGTATTGTCATCAACCCGCTTGGTGCCAAGAACCAGGCTGAAGGAGGGGTCATAGACGGTATCGGACATGCAATGTACGGAGAACTCAAATTTGAGGGAGGCCGGCCTACTGCGAACAATTTTAACCGCTACAGGATGATCCGAATGCAAGAGGCACCTCAGGTGGAGGTGCATTTCATGGAAAATGAATATGCACCAACCGGTTTGGGTGAACCTACCCTGCCACCAGCTGGAGGGGCTATTGCTAACGCCTTCAAGGCAGCGACAGGAAATCGTTTATACAAGCAACCTTTTAGCCAGTTCCCCGAACTGCTTAAAGTTCCAGAAAAGGAAATTATTGGATAAATGAACATTTTATTATTTGGAATAACCAAGGACATTGTAGGTGATGCTACTTTGTCCTTGTCTTCTTCTGAGGCCAGTGAAGTACATACAGTTGGGCAACTCAGAAATTATCTTACAGGTAATTACCCCGCAATGGGTGGATTGAGTTCCCTGGCGATCGCAGTGAACAGCGAGTATGCCGAAGATGAAAAAGAGATCAGTGCAACAGATGAAATAGCCCTAATACCCCCCGTTAGTGGAGGATAACAACCAGAAATATGCTGATAGATAACCATAATCGTATCATCAATTATCTTAGGTTGGCCGTTACAGACCGCTGCAACCTGCGCTGTAACTACTGTATGCCCTCAGAGGGTATCGACTTTGCCAAACGGGACAGGCTGTTGAGTATCTCAGAACTTTCAGAAGTAAGCCGTATACTGACCAGGATGGGGATTGATAAAATCAGGATTACCGGGGGTGAACCTTTTGTCAGGAAAGACCTGATAAAATTGCTCCGGGTGCTTTCTGAGATCGATTCCCTGAAGGATATATCGGTTACCACCAATGCCACCTTGATCGGACCTTTTATCGATGAACTCAAAGCTTTGGGCATTACCAATGTCAATGTCAGTATGGACGCCATTAACCGGGACACCTTTGAACGGATTACCCGTCGCGATGTCTATGATACGGTTCACCAAAACCTGATGCGGCTCATTACTGAAGGGTTCAATGTACGGATCAATTGCATTGTCCTCGAAGGCCAGAATGAGCAGGATATTCTACCTATGCTGGACCTGCAGAAGCATTATGACGTTTCGGTACGTTTTCTAGAGGAAATGCCTTTTAACGGAGGAACAAAAGACTTCAATGCCCTCAAATGGAACTATAAAGGTATCCTGAACTACATTCAGGAAGCCTACCCGGAAGTGGAAAAGCTGGAAGACCCTCCATCTTCTACCTCGCTGAATTACAAGATTCCTGGCCACAAAGGTAGTTTTGGTATCATTCCCTCTTTTAGTCGCACCTTTTGCGGGAGTTGTAACCGTCTGAGGGTTACGGCAACCGGAGATGTCATCACCTGCCTCTACGGCAAACCCAAAATGAACCTAAGGGATATGTTGCGCATTGGCAATTCACCTCAGGAACTTGAAGAGGCCATTCGATCTGTTATCGGTGCGAGAGCAAAAACTGGTCATGAAGCCCAGCAGGAGTACCAGCAGGTATTTTCCAATTCTATGACCTCAATAGGAGGTTGATATTAAATCGCTATTATGAAAAAGACGCTTGTAAAAGATGTACCTCCCTTGTATGGCCTGGTGTTGGCCGGGGGCAAAAGTACCCGAATGGGGCAGGATAAGCGTTTGTTGGAATACCACGGACAGCCTCAGGCCGAATTTTTGTATGCTCTTCTGGAAACCCACTGCGAAAAGACATTTATGAGCCTACGTGCTGACCAGCATGATCCTACCCGAAGGGATCATCAGGTTATTTTGGATCAGGACCATTATCGTGGGCCTTTCAATGGCCTCCTGAGTGCGCATGCGGAATACCCTGGAGTAGCCTGGCTGGTTTTGGCATGTGACCTCCCACTGATCAATAATGACACGATTACCCGATTGGTTAAAGCCCGAGATCCGTTAGCTACAGGTACCGCCATGGCAACGAGAAAAAGCAACCTGCCGGAGCCGCTTGTGGCGATCTGGGAGCCTGCAGGCCTGGCAACAGCAATAACATATTTGAAAACCGCGGAGAGCAGCTGCCCAAGGAAATTCTTAATCAATCATAATTGTAAATTAGTATATCCCGGAGGCGATCAGGAATTGTTAAATGCCAACAACCCGGAAGAATTTAAAGAAGCTTTGGCCATAATACAAGCAGATTGAAATCCAGGCGATATATAAAACAGATACAGCTCCACGAATTTGGGAGAGAAGGCCAGCAAAGGCTGAAGAATGCCGCAGTGCTTGTTGTAGGTTTGGGAGGGCTTGGTATTCCCGTAATCCAATACCTCAATGCCATGGGCATTGGCCGCCTGGGGCTTGTTGACCGGGACAAGGTGGATATCAGCAACCTGCATAGGCAGGTGTTGTATGATGAGGCCGATATAGGCCAACCCAAAGTGACAGTCTGTATCCGGAAACTTAGTGCTCAGAATCCTGAAACCCGACTGGAAGGCCATAATGCCTTCCTTAGTCCGGAAAACGCCCTGGATATCATGGCATCCTATGATCTTATCGTGGATGCATCTGATAATTTTCCCACGCGATACCTGATAAATGACGCCTGTGTATTACTAAACAAACCTTTTGTTTATGGTGCACTACATGGATTTGAGGGTCAGGTTTCGGTTTTTAATTTTAACGGGGGGCCCACCTACCGTTGTTTATTTCCAGATATGCCCGGCATGTCTGAAGTACCTAATTGCGATGAAAATGGTGTGTTGGGGATCTTACCGGGGATTGTAGGGAATTTTCAGGCCCTGGAAGCAGTAAAGGTGATAACCGGCAAAGGTGATCCCCTGTCAGGAAAGTTGTTGCTGTATAACGGATTGAATTCGTCATTGCACAAGATTTCATTTCCTTTAAAGCCCGAAAACCTGAACATAACTGGTCTAAGAGATGCCTATCAAATTCCGTCCTGTCCGGCAGATCAGGAAATCGACGCCTTATCCCTTGTGGAACAATTAAAATCTGATGCTTCGGGTACCCTAATAGACGTGAGAAGCACTTCCGAATATCAATTACACCCCATTTCAAAGGGTATTAATATTCCCCTTGCCCAGTTGGAAAAAGAACCTATACCGCTGGAGAAGGGCCAGAACGTGTATCTCATTTGCCAGAGCGGAGTACGCAGCTTGCAGGCTAAGGCAATGCTGGAGTCTCTTTATCCGGGCATTAATTTTATTAATGTACGCGGAGGCTTGGATCAGCTGCAGTCAGAGAAGATCAAAGTATAAAAGTTTCACATCAAACCAATGATAAGTTATCAGCAGGCTTTAAAAACAGTGCTTAATTCCCTGAAGGACTATGGCGTGGAGACTGTTCCTTTAAAAGAGGCTGTTGGACGTGTGCTGGCTGAGGACGTAAGGGCCGACCGGGATTTTCCTCCTTTCGACAGGGCCACCAAAGACGGTATAACACTTAATTACCAGGCAGTAGAAAACGGCAGAAAAGCCTTTGAGGTCATTAAGGTACTACCTGCCGGTGCTCCGGCTACGGTCCTTGAAGACCAGGAGGCTTGCATGGAAATCATGACGGGGGCTGTGGTTCCCTATGATGCGGATACGGTTGTGATGTATGAAGAACTGGATCTTGAAAATGGAATCGCGAGATTGAAATCCCTGCCTAAAAAGGGGCAGAATATCCATTATCGAGGAAGCGATACGAAAAAGGGTGCGGTATTGCTTGCGGCCAATACCAGGATTAGCGCTGCGGGAATTGGCGTGCTGGCATCAGTCGGTAAGGCCGAGGTAGCTGTAAAACGCCTACCTAAGGTGGCGGTCATCTCAACTGGTAACGAGTTAGTGGATATCGATATTATCCCCGAAACCCATCAAATACGGAGATCAAACTCCTATTCCCTTCAGGCATGCCTCAGGGAGGACGGAATAGACCCCATGCTCCTCCATTTACCTGACGACAAGGACATCATTGGTCAGAAACTGAATTACCTTGTCGATGAATTTGATTTGCTTATTCTTAGTGGTGGTGTATCAAAGGGTAAGTATGACTACCTGCCGGAAGTCTTGCAGCATCTTGGGGTAAAGAAAGCTTTTCATGGTGTGATGCAGCGTCCGGGCAAACCCTTTTGGTTCGGAAACCATCCGGAAAACAACACCCTGGTATTTTCATTTCCCGGAAATCCGGTGTCCACCTTTGCCAATTATCATCTGTATTTCAGGACCTGGCTGAACAGTTCTTTGGGGCTGGAAATTAAAGCGCAAACTGCAATGCTGGGCACAGCTATCCCACTAACCAGTACACTAACGCACTTTATTCGCGTCCGTTTAAAATGGGAACAAAGCGCATTAAAGGCTGTTCCCGTAGTGGAAAACGGTTCGGGAGATTTGGTTTCTCTGGCATTGGCTGACGGATTTGTATGCTTGGCGCCCAATGAATTGGGCTACTCAAAAGGGGAGGTGGTTCCCTTTATTCCAATTAAACCCTTGTGTCTATGACTCATGAACTCAAAAGGATTGTAAAGGCCTTTGAAATGGCCCTGACAGAAAAAAAGCGGGTGGTGCTGGCTACAGTGGTCCACGTGGAAGGATCTTCCTACCGCAGGCCTGGTGTGCAGATGTTGATTGATGAAAGCGGACATATGACAGGGGCTGTGAGTGGGGGATGTGTAGAAAAGGAAGTGAACAGGCAGGCACAGGAAGTTTTTGAAAACGATGTTCCAAAGATCATGACCTATGATGGCAGGTACCGCCTGGGATGTGAGGGGATTCTTTATATCCTGATAGAACCCTTTGCACCTGAAAAGGACTGGATAAATGCATTCTGGGAAGCGGTTAAAACAAGGGCAGAGTTGGAATTTACAAGTCAATTTCGCCTGGAAGTAGGTGCAGATCAGAGGTATGGCAGTACAATGCTATTTCCTGCGGGTCAAAAAGGGCTAAGGCCCGGTTTAAATATGGATCCTGACCTGTTAACTTTTTCAACCCGATTCAAACCCTGTTTCAAACTTATCATTGTCGGGGCAGAACACGATGCGGTAAAACTTTGTGGATTTGCAGCTATGATGGGGTGGGAGGTTACTGTGGTGACCGTCCCAACTGAGCAAAAAACAATTGAGGATTTTCCGGGAGCGCATGACTTCCTTACCGTAACTCCTGAGGCTTTCCAGGCCGAAGGCATAGATTCAGAAACAGCGGTGATCCTGATGACGCACAGCTTTGCCAAAGACCTTGCTTACCTGCTGGCCATTAAGCAAACCCGTCCGGCCTATTTGGGCCTTCTCGGACCGGCGAATCGCAGGGAAAAACTCATGGATGCCCTGATCGAGCGATATCCCGAAGTTTCAGAATCCTTCCTGGAAAGCATTTATGGCCCTGCCGGACTCAATCTTGGCAGTGAGACCCCGGAAGAAATAGCTATCTCCGTGCTGTCTGAAATTTTGGCCATCATTCGGGATAAAACACCCATGCGCCTGCGAGACAAGAAGGGGACGATCCACAGCTAATGCAAGATCATATTGCCATACTCATCCTTGCTGCTGGTTCTGCCACCCGTATGGGGGAACCCAAACAACTGCTCCCCTTTAAAGGGACTACTTTATTGGGCCATGTGATCCATACTTCAAGCAAACTCAATCTGGGTGCCCCCTTTGTTGTGCTCGGTGCAGAGGCTGAAGAAATTAAGCTACAACATGCCGATAGCCCGGCAGAATGGTTGGTAAATCGATCATGGCAGGAAGGCATGGGAACTTCCATTGTATCCGGGTTAAAGGCCATAATTCAACAACGGCCTGAACTGCCGGCTGTATTGATCCTGCTGGCGGACCAACCCCTTATTTCTGCTGAATATTTAGGAGAAATGCTACTTGCCTTTCAAAACGAGGAAGTTGCCCTTGTAGCTACACAGTACAGGGAAGGGCCAGGTGTCCCTGTTCTGATAGGTAAATCCCTGTTCCCTGAAATACTTGACCTGAAAGGGGATCAGGGTGCCCGTAAAATTTTGCTAAAACATGCTCACCAAGCAAAACTCTTGCTCAATGCAACCGGGGTTGTTGACATAGACTATCCTGAAGATTACCTCAAACTGAGGAAGTCGGAATAGGTGCTTTATGAGCCTTGGTGGTTCATACTTTCTTTACACCATTATACTATTCAATTTTACCCTGCGTTTATGCTTTGATTAAACCTTTTGAAAAAAGCAACGTCTTAGCAATAAAAATGTCCCATGAAAAACCTTTTTAACCTCAGAAATCAATTACTACTGCTCATTGGCCTCTTTTCTGTAATTACCCTGACGTCCCAGGAAGCAACAGTATCTGCTGCCGACGATGATATCAGTGAAAACCTGGACCTGGAAGCTGTGGCTTCTGTATTTGCAGATTCCAAAGATCTTGCCGAGTTTGAGGAGCGCCTCAATGACCCGGAATTACAGATCTCTAACCTCGACCTGAATGAGGATAGCTATGTGGATTATTTACGCGTAATGGAATCTGCAGAGGGTACTACCCATGTGGTGGCTATACAGGCTGTCCTAGGAGACGACCTTTACCAGGATGTAGCCACTATTGAACTTGAAAATACCAATGATGATGTTCGTGTTCAGATTGTGGGTGATGTGTACCTGTTTGGACCCGGTGTGATCGTTGAACCTGTTTATGCCTACCGTCCCATAATTTTCGGGATCTTCTGGAGGCCCTTCTACAGGCCCTATCGGTCAGTATATTACTGGGGATATTATCCTCGATTTTTCAGGCCCTGGAGACCCTTCCGCACCCGGGTTTATCGTACAAACGTTCATGTTCATGTAAATGTAAAGCACGTATACCACAGAACAACTGTAAGAAGGAGTACCCGGGCCGTAACTGTGCATAAGAGCGTGAGGCGTAATGATTACGCTGTCCGATATCCTGAAAGATCCTACACGCAACGGGTAACCACTACTACAAGGAGTAATGGGAGCACTGCGCGTACCAGGACCGTTAAACAAGCTGATGGCGATGTCATTAGGACTACAGGGGTAAACCGCGCTGACGGCACTAAGAAAAGGGCTGTCGGAGTAAATAAAGCAGACGGCACGCAGAAAAGAGCTGTGGGAGTTAACCAGGCTGATGGTGATAAATACCGCGCGGCAGGTGTTAAGACTTCAGACGGCACTAAAAAACGTGTTGCCGGGGTAAACAAATCAGACGGCACGAAAAAACGGGTGGCCTCAGTTAAGAATCCGGATGGTTCGGGCAGAACAGTCGCAGTGAAGAAGAATCCTAACGGTTCCCGTTCTGCGGTTTCGGTCAAGAAAAATGCCGATGGAACCAAATCTGTGAAAAAAAGCAGGAAATCGGCAAAGAAGTCCCGCAAGAAAACAAAAAAGACAAAAAGGAGTAGCTCCAGAAGGAATTAGTATTTTGTATTTATCAATTTGAAAGACTCCGGCCTAAACTCCGGAGTTTTTTAGTTCCAAATAGTGTATTTTTAGCCTAATCAACTAATTCCTGATTAAAATGCGCAACAACATATTTTTTTATGCCTTGCTCTTTCTGTGTGCACTATCATCTTCTGGGCAGGAAATGTCCTTTGAGGAGTATTCTCCAACCAGTACCCTTGTAATTCCCGGTAAGGAAGTGCCTAGTTCCAGGTTTCCTTTTGTGGATATCCATAGCCACCAGTTCCGGATGGCTACACAGGATTTATCAGAGCTTATTGCCGATATGGATAAGCTAAATATGGCCGTAATGGTTAATCTCAGCGGGCGAACAGGGGAACAACTTAAACAGGCAGTGGATAACGTAAACCGCAATTATCCCAATCGTTTTGTGGTTTTTGCCAATATTAATTTCGAGGGGATTGGGACGCCCGGATGGACAGATAAAGCCGTTAAGCAATTAGAGGCAGATGTAGAAAACGGGGCAAGGGGCCTGAAAATATATAAAAGCCTGGGTTTGCGCCATCGGGATGTTCAGGGGAATCGGGTAGCGGTCGATGATAAACGACTGGATCCCATCTGGGCCAAATGCGGGGAATTGGGGATTCCTGTACTCATCCACTCTGCCGACCCCAAATCATTCTGGGATCCGATGGACAGCAAAAACGAGCGCTGGCTGGAACTCAAGACCCGACCGCGCCGAAAAAGGTCTGACAATGACCCAGCACCCTGGCAACAGATCATTGATGAACAGCACCGGGTATTTAAGAGGCATCCAAAGACCAACTTTATCAATGCACATATGGGTTGGTATGCAAATGATCTAGCACGGTTGGGAGTGTTATTGGACGAGATCCCGAATATGTATGTTGAAATCGGTGCTGTTATTGCGGAACTTGGCAGACAGCCGAGAAATGCCTTGAGATTTTTTGAAAAATACCAGGATAGGATACTTTTTGGAAAAGATTCCTATAAAACTAAGGAATACCCTACATACTTCCGGGTCCTGGAAACAGATGATGAGTACTTTCCCTATTACAAAAGATACC
>NZ_CEYNTP010000028.1:0-6386 GCF_982873095.1 Lentiprolixibacter sp.
AGTCATAATAATAATTAAAAAATAATAAAACGAAGGTAGTATAATAAAATAGGAATTACGGCAAGAAATGAAATAAATTACTGATCTTTCCCGCTTTTCTCCCGCTCTTCGCGCATTTTACGGATGTTTTCCTCGGTAAGCATATAGTCCTTGACCTTCTTGCCTTTGCTTTCCTTGAAAAGGAATAAGGGCATGGCCAGCAGAAAAAGGCCCACAGTGCCAAAACCTATGTATTTATTGGCCAGAACGAGGTTTTTTGATTTGATGGTAAAGCCATAAATGATCGCAGCTGCAGAGGCAAGCACAATAAAAATGATGATATAATTGAGCTTTTTTTTCATGGCTTAGGCCGTAAAGTTAATCAGTTTTCGCCTGTAAGCGGTAAAGAGTTTTGACCTGGAAACAAACCCATAATATTTACCCCCGCGTATAACGGGCAGGTTCCAGGCCCCACTGCGCTGGAATTTTTCCATGACCTGTTTCATGGTATCGCTTTCATAAAAAATATGCTCCGGGGCATTGTGCATAAAGCTGCTCACCGTGACCTTGTCATACATAGAACTATCAAACATAACGGCACGGATATCGTCCAGGTTCACAACACCTATCAGGCCTCCCTCTTGATTGACCACAGGAAAGAGGTTCCTGGCCGATTTGGCTACGGTATCGTGCAACATTTCTCCCAATGTCATGTCTTTTTTTATTTCCTTGAAATTGCGTTCTATCACCTCATCTATTTGCATGAGGCTGAGCACGGTCTGGTCTTTATCATGTGTTATCAAAGCACCGATTTTTGCCAGTTCCCGTGTATAAATGTTGTGTTCGACAGCATTTTTGCTGATGAGGTAGGAAATGGCAGCAGTGATCATCAACGGCACAAAGAGCTCATAGCCGCCGGTGATTTCGGCGATCAGGAAAATAGCGGTAAGCGGCGCGTGCAACACTCCTGCGATCAATCCCGCCATTCCTATTAGCGTGAAGTTGCTTTCGTTAACGGAAAATCCCAGGCCGGAGTTGTTGATGACCTTGCCCACCACATTCCCCAGGGCACTGCCCATGACCATGGTGGGGATAAAGATCCCGCCAACCCCTCCTGCAGCGAAGGTCGTGGTCATAGCAACCGCTTTAAAGATGGTGATCCCGAACAGCAGGGCAATGACTACCCAGATGTTATCAATATAGGGGTCAAATGGGGTTTTCCCCAGTGCCTTTATGTGGTCTCCGGTCAGGAGGTCATTGATAAACCCGAAGCCTTCCCCGTAGAGGGGTGGAATAAAATACAACATCACCCCAATGGCAATCCCGCCTACTAACAGTCGGTATTTAGGGCTTCTAAACGGTTTAAACAGGTTGAATATACCAAAGTACATTTTGGTAAAGTAGATGGAGGAGACTGCCGTTCCAATTCCCAGAACAATGTAGAACAGAGTGTCTTTGATCTTGAAAGCCTCTGCTGCCGAAAAGTGGATCAGCGTTTCTTCCCCCAGAAAAAAATAAGAAGTAAGGATCCCGGAAATGGACGCCAGGATAAGCGGGAGCAGGGAGAGCATCGTAAGGTCCAGGCTAAACACTTCCACAGCAAAAATTATGGCCGCTATGGGCGATTGAAATATGGAAGCAATGGCCCCGGCAGAAGCACAGGCAATGAGCAGGGAGCGGTTATTGGCATTCACATGCAGGAGTTTCCCAAAATTGGAACTGATCGCAGCACCGGTGGCCACGGCCGGACCAAGCAGTCCTACAGATCCCCCGAAACCTACGGTTAAAGGGGCCGCTATGAGGGGCCCATAGATCTGCTTCGGTGTCATGATCCCCCTTTTTCGGGAAAGGGCATAAAGGATGGAGGAAACCGCATGGTCCATCCGCTCTTTATGAATGTATTTTACATAGAGGTACACCAGGGTAAGCCCAATGATGGGGATGATGAAATACAGCTGGTTATCAGAGAAGATGATCCCCTTTTCAAGGGAGGCCTCGATGAAGTAGGTGAGGTTTTTAAGGGTAACCGAAGCCAGCCCGGCGAGCAGCCCCACGGCAATGCTCATTACATAAATAAAGCGCTTGCTCGATACATTCCTGTACCGCCATTTGAGGAGCTTTGTCAACAATTCTGCATACCTGCCTGCCATCCTGAGGATATATGTTTAAAGGTATGAAAAAGCTACAGCTACCGCCTATACAATCTCAATTAAAGATCGAGTTTTAGATGCAATTCCTGTAGTTGGGCCTCATCAATAGGTGCCGGGGCATCAATCATCACATCGCGCCCACTGTTATTTTTTGGAAATGCGATAAAATCGCGAATGGTTTCCTGTCCCCCAAGGATAGCTACCAGTCGGTCCAGTCCAAAGGCGATCCCACCATGTGGCGGTGCCCCATATTGGAAAGCGTCCATCAGAAAGCCAAACTGGGCACGGGCTTCTTCCGGGCTAAATCCGAGGTGCTTGAACATGGTAGCCTGGGTTTCCTTATCATGGATCCTGATCGATCCCCCTCCGATCTCATTCCCGTTCAACACCAGGTCATAAGCATTGGCGCGTACCTCTCCAGGCGCGCTGTCCAACAGTTCCAGCTGTCCGGGTTTTGGAGAGGTAAAAGGGTGGTGCATGGCGTGGTAGCGACCGGTCTCCTCGTCCAGTTCCAGCAGGGGAAAATCTACCACCCACAAGGGGGCAAATTCATTCGTTTTTCTCAATCCAAGGCGCTCAGCCAATTCCATTCTCAGGGCACTGAGCTGTGTTCTGGTGGTATGGGTTTCACCAGACAGGATGCAAATGAGATCGCCGGCTTGTGCCCCGGTAGCTTCGGCCCATTTTTCAAGGTCTTCAGCGGTATAGAATTTATCTACGGAAGATTTGAAGCTACCGTCCTCGTTGCATTTCACATAGACCATGCCCTTGGCTCCGATTTGTGGCCGTTTTACCCAGTCCACAATAGCATCAATCTCTTTACGGCTGTAGGATGCGCCTCCGGGGACTGCAATCCCAACCACCAATTCTGCCGTATTAAAGACCTGAAAATCCCGGTGCTGGACAAGGGCATTCAGCTCCCCGAACTCCATTCCAAAACGGATATCGGGCTTGTCTGAGCCGTATTTCTTCATGGCCTCATCATAGGTGAGGCGGGGAAAGGTACCGGTTTCCACATTGAGGATGCTCTTGAGGAGGTGACTCACCAGCCCTTCAAAGGCCTGCAGCACATCTTCCTGTTCCACAAAGGCCATTTCACAATCGATTTGTGTGAATTCCGGTTGGCGGTCGGCACGGAGGTCTTCATCCCGGAAGCACTTTACGATCTGAAAATATTTATCCATCCCTCCTACCATGAGCAGTTGCTTAAAGGTCTGCGGGGATTGGGGCAGTGCGTAGAACTGGCCTTCGTTCATGCGGCTGGGTACCACGAAATCCCGGGCGCCCTCAGGGGTCGATTTGATGAGGTAGGGCGTTTCTACTTCAATAAACCCCTGGTCCGACAAATATTTCCGGACTTCCATCGTCACCTTGCTGCGAAAGATCAGGTTATTTTTTACCGGATTACGGCGAATATCCAAATAGCGGTATTTCATTCGGAGATCATCACCTCCGTCTGTCTGGTCTTCAATGGTGAAAGGGGGTAGCAGGGCGGTATTCAGTACCTTAAGTTCACTTACCAGCACCTCTATGTTCCCTGTTGGTAGGTTGGGGTTTTTAGAGGACCTTTCTAGCACTTTTCCTTTGGCCTGTATCACAAATTCCCGTCCTAGCTTCCTGGCATTTTCCAGGATTGCTGCCTCGCTTCGCTCTTCATCAAACAGCAGCTGGGTAATGCCGTAACGGTCCCTGAGGTCGATCCAAACCACAAACCCCTTATCCCGCACTTTTTGTACCCAACCAGAGAGGACCACCTCTTTACCTATATGCTCCTCACGCAATTCTCCACAAGTATAGCTTCTATACATAACAGCTCCCGGATTTTAGCCGCAAATGTAAGAAGTTAAGCTTGTTTGCGGAACAGGGAGGGTTGGAAAATTGCGTCTTTTTCCCAAAATAACTTTCCTGGAAATAGAAAAAAACCCCGGTTCGTTCCGGGGTTTAAATTTTAAGCGGCAATATCCAGTTCTTCCTCTTTTGGTGACGGCTTTCGCCTCCTGCCCCGTATCCGTATCTTTATTCTGTAAATGATGTTAAAGAGTACCGGTACGATAATGAGGGTTAGGAAGGTAGCAACGATAAGCCCAAAGATAACCGTCCATGCCAGTGGTCCCCAGAAGATCACATTATCCCCTCCGATGTAGATCTGTGGGTCAAAATCTGAAAAGAGGGTAAAGAAATTGATATTGAGGCCTATGGCAAGCGGGATCAGTCCCAGTACCGTGGTAACCGCGGTAAGGATTACAGGTCGCAAACGGGCCTTTCCCCCCTTGACTATGGCTTCAGTGACTTCTTCATTGGAAAGGAGGTCTTTATCATCCAGTCCCAGGGCAACTTTCTTACGGTCGATCAGGATCTGTGTATAATCAAGGAGCACTACCCCGTTGTTCACCACGATCCCTGCCAGGGAGATGATCCCCATCATAGTCATCATGATGACAAAAGGCCAACCCGTTAGCATGAGTCCTCCGAATACCCCAATAAAACTGAGGAAGATCGCTGTCATGATGATGGCGGGTTTCGAGATGCCACCAAATTGGAACACGAGTATCAGCATTATCAGGCCCAGTCCGGCAAAGAAGGCACCCATCAGGAAATTCATCTGTTTTTCCTGTTCTTCGATTTGTCCGGTATAGTCGATCTTCACCCCGGCAGGAAGCCCGTTAAAATCTTCCATTTCCTTTTGGATCTGAGCAACTATGGCGCCGGCATCTGTAAAGCCGGGTTGCAGTCCGGAATAAACCGTCACCACCCTTTTGGTATCCCGGTGTTTTATGGCGCTGAACGATGAGGTATTGCGCTGGGAAGCCACTGCGGATACGGGGACTTCGCGTATCTGTCCTGTAGCCTGGTCCCTGAATATGATATTTTGATTAAAAAGTGCGCTGGTGTTGTAACGCAGGTCTTCATTGAAGCGGACGTTGATGTCATAGTCCTCACCATCTTTTTTGTAGATCCCGGCTTTATCACCAAACAGGGACCTCCTGAGCTGTTGCCCTACCTGCCCTACGCTTACGCCAAGTTCTCCTGCTTTTTCGCGGTCTACTGCTACCTGCATACTGGGTTTCCCCTTGTTTACGTCGATTTTGAGCTCCTCAATCCCGGCTATGTTCTTGCTGTTGATAAAGTTCCGCATGCGTTCTGCCGTATTGATAAGGGTGTCGTAGTCCTTCCCTTCGAGCTCAATATTGATGGGATAACCGGCTGGCGGTCCAACGGCATCTTTCTCCACCGAGATAGCCAGTCCTGGGTAAATCCCTTTAAGTCCGTCCTGGATCTCCTTCCGGAGCATTTCGGTATCCTTGCCCTTACGGTATTTAAACTCACGCATAGAGATGGTTACCTTTCCGCGATGAGGCATTTCAGCAGCGGAGCCTCCTTCGGTAAAGGGGTTCTCTGCTCCCTTGCCCACCTGGGAAACACTCGATTTGATCAACAGGTTGTGTGTACCTTCCATGTATTTGTCGCTATCAGCGATGGCATAGACCCGGCGTTCAATATCCTTGGTGATCTCATTGGTCTTTTCAATGGCTGTACCCTGTGGATATTCAATATAGACGTAGATCTCATTGGGTGTATTATCCGGGAAAAATTCCACCTTGGTCCTTCCGCTTCCCAGGGATATCCCGAAGGTGATAAAAGCAGTGATCAAAAGGAGGACGGTCACCCCGAAGTACCAGTATACATTTCCACCGCGAAGCGCGTGTTTGATGCGCTTTTCGTACCAGTTTTCGAAACGCGTGAGCGTGCGTTCCTGAAACCTCCTTGCGGAGGGTTTGAGCAGGTATTTGTAGGCCCAGAAACTTATGCCAAGTACGATCATCAGTGACCCCAGTCCGCGCATTTCCCCTCCAAAGATCAGGATAAAGGTCCCGATACCTCCCAGGAGAATACTCAGGCGGATCAGCTGTTTCCTGGTCAGTTCCTTTTCTCCGACCTCCATAAAACTGGAGACTAGCATGGAGTTCATAAAGATGGCCACGAAGAGCGATGACCCCAGGACCACCGATAAGGTAATGGGGAAGAAGATCATGAACTCACCCATGATCCCCGGCCACATTCCCAGGGGAACGAAAGCGGCAATAGTGGTGGCAGTGGAGATGATGATCGGGATGGCGATCTCACCAATCCCTTTTTTGGCAGCTTCCAGCCGACTCATCCCTTCCTCATCCATAAGGCGGTATACATTTTCTACAACCACAACCCCGTTATCCACCAGCATCCCAAGCCCCATGATCAGGCCAAACAGGATCATGG
>NZ_CEYNTP010000028.1:6396-17272 GCF_982873095.1 Lentiprolixibacter sp.
GGGTATAGCCCAGGGCAGAGAGTATCATAAAGGACATGAACATAGACATGGGGATTGCAAACCCAACAAAGAGGGCGTTGCGGAATCCAAGGAAGAACATCAGTACGGTAACCACAAGGATGATCCCGAAAATAATGTTGTTCACGAGGTCGTCTACCTGGTTCAGGGTACGATTAGAAGAATCATTGGCGATGGAAACCTTCAGGTCTTGCGGAAAATAATTTTCCCTTGCGTCCTGAATGATTTTTTTGATCTCATCTGCGGCAGTGATTGCATTTTTCCCTGAGCGTTTTTTGACGTCAAGCATTACCACGCTTTTACCGCGATCCCTGGCATAGGTGGTTTTCTCTTCCTCTTTGAAGGATATTTCAGCGATATCCTTTAGGTATACCGCATCTCCTTTTTCGGATTTAACCACAAAGCTCTCCAGTTCAGAAGGGTCCTCGATCTCACCCAGAATACGTATGGTACGCCGCTGCCCACTGGTTTTGAGATTGCCGGCAGACATGGTCATGTTCCCTCCGTTTATAGCCTGTATGATATCGTCAAAGCTGATCCTGGCGGCCATCATTTTATAGATATCCACAGCTACTTCCACTTCCTTTTCCTGTGCCCCGCGGATATCCACTTCCTTGATCTGTGGGAGGTCTTCGATCTCCTCTTCCAGGTACTCTCCGAATTCCTTTAACTTATCCACGGGGTAATCGCCCGTGATATTGACATTCATAATCGGAAAGGATTCGGAAAGGTTGAGGTCAAAGACATTGGGCTCTACCTTGGCGCCGTTGAAAATGGGCCAGTCTTCTCCTGATTTCTCTCCATCCACTTCGTCCTTTACCCTTTGTTTGGCGTTTTCCACCAAAATGTCCTCGTCAAATTCCACTACGATCATGGAATAGTCTTCCTGGGAAGTGGAAGTGATCTCCACCAGATTACTGACGTTTTTGAGGCGGTCTTCCAGGGGGTCTGTGATCAGACGTTCTATATCTTCTGCAGTATTTCCGGGATAGACCGTGCTTACGTATATCTTCGTCTCTTTTACCTCTGGAAAGTCCTCCCGCGGCATTGAAAAATAGGAAGACAAACCGATGAGAAAGAAGATTCCGATCATCACATAGATGACTGAGGGGTTATCAATAGCCCAGGACGACAACCGGAATTCCTTGTTGATATTTTTCTTTTGCCGACTCATGGTACTATTGTATTATTTTGATTTGTTGCCCCTCGCGCACGCTACGGGCCCCTTCTTTGATTACCTGGTCCCCGCTTTGGATACCTGAGAGGACTTCAACAAAGTCGCCCTGGGTTTTTCCTGTAGTCACGACCTTTTTAACCGATCTGGCTATGCCTTCAGTCGTTTTCTCCGCAGCCAGGTAGACATATTGTTCCCCTTCCGCATTTTCGGAGATCACGCTCTGTGGAATAAGGATGGCTTCGGGATTGCTGTAATCGTTGATCTGTACCCGGGCAGTAAGGTTGGGCTTTACCGTCCCGGAGGGATTGGGTACCGGGATCTCCACGTTGAAGGAGCGGTTGTTTGGATTGATGAAATTACCCGTTTGACGGACCTTTGTAGTTACACTATCACCCAGAACCGGGAAATATACCCTTACTTCCTTTCCTTTCGTTACGCCTTCCAGGTAACTTTCAGGCACATCTACGGAGATATACATATCAGAAAGGTTGACGATCCTGAAAACAGCCACCCCTGTACCGGGGGCTACCACGGTGCCCTCGTCCTGGATCACATCATCAATTATACCTGAAAAAGGCGCTGTAATGCGGGATTTCGCCAGTTGACTCTCGGCCTGGTTTACGGCATTCTCGGTAGCTTCGAAATTCGTCTTGGCCTGCAGGTACTGGATTTCAGAACCGATCTTCTGGTCCCACAATCGTTTTTGTCGTTCGAAGGTAGTTTTAGCCAAGGCTGCTTGGGTACGCAATTGCTCGAGTTGACTCGCCATACCTCCGTCGTCAATTTTGGCCAGCAACTGTCCTTTTCGAACCTGCTGTCCTTCCCTGACATAGACTTGCATAAGGGTCCCTGCCATCTCCGGGTAAATGAGCACGTTTTGCTTCGTCATTACATCCCCCTGCAGCTCCAGAAAATGTTTAAAAGGCTGGGACTGCACTTCTATGGTGGTAACAAGGGGTATCTTTTTATTTGTATCCAGGGCACTAATGGCCGAATCAAGCAGTTTTAAGTCGCTGTTGAGCGCCTTCTGCTGTTCCGATATTTCCTGCCGCCTGGACTTTATGGCATCCAGGCTCCCGGAGGAAACCAGTTCTTCTACAGAGGTTTTGCTGCTGTTTTGGCAGGCCTGTAAAAAGGCCATTCCCAGAAGCAGGTAACTGATCGTTTTTTTCATCACTAGGTGTACTTGTTTTGCTTAGTTGTTGAGGATTGTTTCGAGCTCTGTTTTCCGGTTGATCACATCAACCATGGCCTGCAGGTATTCCTGTTGGGCCGAATAGAGTTGTGTTTGTGCCTGCCTTAGGTCAAAGCTACTGGCAAGACCTTCGGCATATTTGATCTGATTTTTATTCTCTATGCGTTCTGCCAGATCCAGGTTTTTCTTCTTGGTTTCATATTCTTCAATGGAGAAAATGTAGTCGCTCTTGGCGCGATCCAGGGCGAGCCGAATTTTTTCTTCTGTTTCGGTGAGTTGGGTTTTGGCTTTTTCAAAAGCGATACGCGCGCGCTGTGTGCTGGCGTCTCGTTTCAAGGAACTGAAAATGGGAATGTTCAGGTCAAATCCCAGCACCGAACTTTCAAACCACTCCTGCTCACTGTTCAGAAAATTGAAACTGTCGCCAAAACCGAAATAACTGTAATTCACAAAGGCATTCAAGGTGGGCAGGGCCCTGCTTTTGGCGAGCTTTAATTCATAGTACCGCTGCTCGTTCAGATTAAAAACCAGCTTATAGTCTACATTGTTTTCCATATTGAATGGCGATTCAAGCAAACCGGGTTCGATTTGCTTTTCGGCCAGATCATCAAGGGTTTCTGTGAGAACCGTTTTATTTTCAATGGGCAGGCCCATCATGAGGTTGAGCATCTGCAGGGTTATGCGTTCAAACCGCTGTGCATTTTTAAGGCCGCTCTCCAGTGATGCCAGGGTAATTTGCAGCTGTTCCACGCTTTCTTCATCCCCGAGGCCATTTTCATAAAGCTTTTCGGTTTCGTACAGGGTTTTGCCAAGCGTGGCAATATTCCTTTCGGCAATCTCTACCGTTTCATTGGCGAGGAGCACATTCCCATAAGCTTCTACGACAGCCTTACGGACCTCCTGCTCTGTTTTTTCCATATTGTTCTGGCTGTAGGTCAAAAAGGCCCGCGTTGCCTGCACCCCTACGATGTAGGAACCGTCGAATATTTGCTGCTTTAAAGTTGCTGTGGCGTTAGCGGATTGTGGCGGACTAAAGACCACAGGTTGAAATGTGCCTGGTTCGCCTCCAAAAAATTCAGCAGGGATTAGGGACACCGGTTGTTTCAATTGGTTCTGATAACTGATGTTCGCATCGATTTGCGGCAATCCGGTGGCAATAACCTCCCACTTTTGTTTTTGGGCATCCACCATATCCCTGCTGGCATTTATGGCGCTGTAATTGTGTTCCAGGGCATAGGCAATGGCCTCATCAAGGGAAAACCGTGTGGGTGCCTCCTGCGCCCTGCCAGTGGTCATGGCAAACAAAAGGATTATGGTCAGCAGCTTCGTTTTCATTTATTCGTGGTTTGAGTTGATGATCGCATTCAATATGTTTCTTCCCTTTGGGGTAACTATACCCCTGAGGTGATATTCCAAATAATCGTCCATTAACTGGGCAGAAGAGTACTTGCTGCTTGGGAATAGTCGCTGGTCCTTCAGGCTTGTTACACCAGAGAAGTAAATTCTTGCTATAAATTCGGGATCGAGGTTTTCCCGGTAAATGCCCATCTCAATGCCTTCCTTTACATTTTCAAGAACGCACTCCTGCATCATTTTGAACTTCTTTTCATTCAGGGTGAGATGGATGTCAGGGTAATATTTTTGGAGTTGAAATTCAGGGGAAGCTTTTTCATCCTTGAGATGCTGCATCACAAAACGCTTGATCTCATAAAGCTCTTCCACCGGGTTTTTATTCAGGGAACAGATATGATCAATGCCCTGAGCAATGGCTTCGAACACATGTAAAGTGCACGCCTTTACCAGCTGATTCTTGTTTTGAAAATGGGTATAAATGGTTTTTTTTGATATCGCCATTTCATGGGCGAGATCATCCATAGTTACACTTTTGAACCCCAGATTCAAAAACAATTCCGTTGCTTTTTCCAGTATTTGATCCCTCATAAGCGGGGCAAATATGCAGAGGAAACTTTTAATACACAAAAAGTTTCCTAAGTTTTACAATTTATTAACACGCTCTTATTGAAGGCTTCTCCGGTCTTGTATTATGTAGCTCATTTACTTGCAGGCAAGCTATCGGAAGCAGCATGATAAGGGGAATTTAAAGCCAATTGCCAGGTATTTTCCGAAAATGCCAGGAGGATTTGTGAGCAGGGGAGTGGTGGCATGCGGTTTTCGTTTATTTTTGAAAAAAATTGAAGATGCAGGATATTGTCAGCTCCTATCGACAGGTATTCAATACCTACTTGAAGAAAAAGATAAGCCCAAGGGAACCCAGGGGCCTTTACGACCCGATGTCCTACATTATGGACCTGGGGGGGAAACGCCTGCGCCCTGTGCTTACCCTGATTGCGGCATCTGCTTTTGGTACTGAAAAAGAGAAAGCCCTAGATGCCGCCCTTGCGGTTGAGGTCTTTCACAACTTCACCCTGCTTCATGACGATATCATGGATGAAGCGCCTTTGCGCAGGGGACAACCCACGGTACATCACAAATGGGATGTAAATACGGGTATACTTTCAGGGGATGTGATGCTGATCCACGCCTATCAGTTGCTGGAGGCCTATCCTGCGGCTGAGTTTAAATCCCTGATGGCGGTTTTCAGCCAAACGGCCCGCGAGGTTTGTGAAGGACAGCAGCTGGATATGGACTTTGAAAACCGTGATGATGTTTCCCTGGAGGAATACCTCCTTATGATAACGAACAAAACGGCTGTTTTGGTGGGCGCCGCCATGAAAATGGGGGCCATTATTGCCGGTGCTTCCGAGTCTGACCAGCAGCATATCTACGATTTTGGAAAATATCTGGGAATTGCCTTCCAGCTTCAGGACGATTACCTGGATGCCTTTGGCGATCCCAGGACTTTTGGGAAACAGGTTGGGGGAGATATTATAGAGAACAAGAAGACCTATCTGTACCTGAAGGCCCAAAAACTCGCAGACGAGGAAAGGGCCCTTGAACTGGAACAGCTGTTTTCGATCAAACCAAAAGATCCTGAGGAGAAAATAAACGAAGTTTTAAGGATTTATCGAGATTCGGGTGCTGCTCAGGCTACCCGGCAGGCAATTTCGGATTATACCCAACGTGCCTATGATGTCTTAAAACAGATGGATCTCGCGACAGGGTTTGAAGAGGTGCTCAGAAACTTTGCGGAAAACCTTATGGACCGTAAAGTCTAGAATACCCTGCGCCTAAGAGCATCCAGGAAGAGCAAGGCCGGACTTCCGGACATGGTCAATAATTCTTCCCAAAAGTTGGTTTCCTCATCCAGGAATTTAAACAACAACTGGGGGCTCCTTTTTTTAAAAATGGATTCAAAAATGCGCCTGCCCTGACTGTTATCCCGTTTCAGGATGTCTAACAGCAGCAGATCGTAGTACCAGAAACGCGTCCTGGGGTCGAATTCTTCTATTGGCTTTTCCTCCTTCAGGTGTTGTACCAGCTGCTCAACTTTTAACGCACTGCGCCGGAAGGTATATCCGGTACTTGGTTTGGCCCAACCACCGGCGATACCTATATGAAGAATTTTGTCCGAATTGTTACGGCTGAAAGGATAGGACGTCATTGGGATCCTGCCTTTTTCTTTTTCGAGCACTTCGTAGCTGTTGCAATGCAGATCATGCTTCAGATAGTCTTCAATCGCGTTTTCGTATTCCTGCTTTTTGAGGAGGGATTCTGAAAATAGCGTGTACTCCACTAAGGCCTCGTTGGCAGAAAAAGGTAACACATACATAAAGCGGGTATTCCTGTTTTGCTCTATGGAAAAATCCATGAACGTGGCCATCCCGGGATCAAAGACCTCTTTATCTGTTTTTACAAACCATCCGATAAAATGTTGTTGCAATACAGGATATCGGTGCTGGGAATACATGTCGGTGGGGTCAAAGGAGCTGTTAAAAACCATTTCAGCTCTATAGGAACCCTTAGTTGTCCGAACTTCCACCCCTTCAGCGGTTTCTTTCAGCCCGTTGACTTCCTCCTGCCGGAAGGTGATATGATCATACTCCTTCAACTTGTTCAGGGAATGCCTGTAAAAATCCACGCCCCTTACCATTTTATACCGGTATGGATGAATCGGAATACGGGCTCGGTACTTTCTGCCAGCAAAGAAGATATCGTCCCAAACCTTGTGCACAATCTCGTCAAACGGGCCCTCACCCTGTTCCCAGAAACACCAGGTCCGGTCATTCTTTTGTTTCTCGTCCCTGTCCAGTAAAAGGATCTGTTTATTTTGAAAATATGGATCGGCTCCCATAGCGGAAGCCAGCATCATTCCGGAGGCCCCGGCACCTATTATGATATAATCGAAATTGGACATGCTGCGCAGGGCTAAAGTACGAATTACAGCAGGAACCTTTGCTGTTCCCTAGTTCAATTGATAGCGCAATCCAAAAAATCCGCGGATCCCCTGGTTGGGCCCGAAAACGTAAGAGGGGTCAAAAGTAAGTGCAAAGGGATTGTCTGCCGTGGGTACGGCATTTCCATTGTTGTCAAAAACCACTTCCCTGTCGAAAGGGTCATTGGCCCTGGCGATAATAAAAGGATTGCCGCGGTTGGGGGTCCAGTTCAGTAGATTTTTTATCCCACCATAGATCTGAAACCCCGAGAGGCCTTTAAAGGTAAACTGAATATTCTGAATGCTCCAGGTTGGAGAAAATTCTCGCCTTGGATCCAGGTCGCCCAGCAATGGTAGTCGCATGGGGCCGTACAGGTTACCCGTGTAATCGATACTTAGGTTGAGGGGTAGTAGTGTATAGGAGAGGTTCCAGGTCCCGGTAAAGCTTTCTGTTAATATTTGCCGCTGCGTAATCCCGTTTTCGGTATTGCTGACGTCCTGCAGGGTTGCCCCAAGAAGAACTTTTAACCCATTGGAGAGGACCACATCCAGGTTAGCACTGATTCCTCTTGAGATCGATTTTCCGTCCAGGTTATTGTATATGATCTGGTTGGGATTCGTATCGTAATCCGGCAGGATAATATTTGAAAAATAGGTGTAAAAGGCAGAAGCATCTATGCCAACAAAGGTGCCGTTATCCGAATATATTTTCTTCAGATAGTTGAGATTTACATTGATGGAGCGTTCAGGCCTCAGGGCTTCAGAAATGACTACCTCCCTGGCCCCCGTAAGCGCGGCGTGTTCTTCGGTAAACAGATTCACCACCCGGAAACCCGTTCCAGCATTTAACCTGAGGACATCGTTATCTGTGGGTTTCCACTTAACAGCCCCTCTGGGGGTCAAAATATTGCCATGACGCTGATCATAGTCGTACCTGAGCCCGGTAAGTACAGACAGTTTTTGATTCAGGGAAATCTCATCCTGAAGGAAAAGGCTGGGGATCCATACCTCATCCGGTTCGTTAGACCTCAGCGCAGCCGTTGCCGGTGTGCTGTCGTCATAAAAGGTATATCTCAGCGCACTTCCCATCAGCAAATCATGCTTGCCTATGGTTTTGTCCCAGGTCAGCTGTCCAAATCCAATCCGCTGGTCTGCGAGGTAGGGCATATCCCCGTATACTGAGTTCTGGTTGTGGTCATTATAAGAAAAGGAGAAGAGCATTTTTTCCTTTACCGGCAGCTGGTATTTCCCAAGGATCTCCCATCTGCGGGTGTAGATACTCTCCCCGTAGATGACGTCTCCGCCTCGGAATTCAGGGGTCCATTGCATCTCGCCCCCCCAGCGGTCTTCATAGAAGAACCGGCCCGCCAGGGAAAAAATACGGGAATCTTTGCGTTGTATGTTCCATTTCTGAAAAATGGAGATCCGGTCCTGCAAGGTCACATCGGTGAAGTTATCCCCATTTTCATCCGTAGGGATATTGAAATTAAAATAGTTCACCCCCAATAAAATGTCGGTTTTATCTCCCATATTGAGTTTAGCGCCCACATCGAGGTTGTATTCCCCCCAGCCGGTTACAAAGGCGTCGGCAGAGAATTCAGGTGCAAGCGGGGCGTGTTTGGTTATGACGTTGATAAGCCCTCCCACAGCTTCGCTGCCATACAGTGAGGAAGCCGGTCCTTTGATGATCTCAATCTGCTCGATCAGGGCGTTCGGAATACCTGTAAGGCCATACACCGTACCCAATCCGCTAACAATGGGCATGCCGTCTATAAGGACCAGGGTATAGGGCCCCTCAAGCCCGTTGATGTGGATGTCTCCCGTATTGCAGACATTACAGTTGATTTGCGGCCTTACGCCATTTACGTTCTGCAGCGCTTCAAAAAGACTGGGGGTGGGGTTTTTTTTAAGGAAAGCCGGACTGTACACTTCTACGGGGACAGGGCTTTCGAGCCGGCTCACCGGCTTTAGTGTCCCGGTAACCACAGTCTCGTCAAGCCGTTCAGCTGATGGGATAAGCGCTACCTTGAGGACCAGGTTCTCTTTACCGGATACCGATATGGTAGTTCTGAACAGTTCATATCCCACAGCACTGGCCATGAGGGTATAGCGGCCTTTTGGTATGCCATTCAGGGTAAACCTGCCATTTTCGTCTGCAGCAGTCCCAAATGCAGTTCCTTTCAGATAAATGCTGGCGAAAGCCACCGGGCCATCTGGACTCTCCGTCGTTCCGGTTATCGTGATTTCCTGGGCGTAAGCGAAACAAGAGATCAACCCTATTAAAAAGGATAGCCGAAGCCTGTATTTCATCCCTATTGCCCTCATTTTTTATTGACTCCTTAAATAATATTTAGGCAAAACTAAAAATATGTTTTTATAAATAAAAATGTATTTTTGTGAGAATGAATAGTACCAGTTATTCAGAGGAAAATTACCTCAAAGCGATTTTTCATTTAGGCAATGAAGGTACACTTGCGGTATCGACGACGAACCTTGCGAAGAGAATCAAGACCAAGCCATCTTCAGTGACCGACATGATGCAGCGTATGGCAGAGAAGGGACTGGTGAATTATCGCAAGTATAAGGGAGTATCCCTCACCGATCTCGGAAAGAAGACCGCTTTATCTATTATCAGGAAACACAGGCTTTGGGAAGTTTTTCTCGTGGAAAAATTGAATTTTTCCTGGGATGAGGTACACGATGTGGCTGAGCAACTTGAGCATATTAAAAGCGAGAAACTGGTAGACCTCCTTGATGATCATTTAGGCTATCCTCAGTATGATCCCCATGGGGACCCCATACCCGGAAAGGATGGGAACTATCCGTCGCGTGAAAAACAATTACTCAGCCATTTTCCGGAAAATGCAGAAGGTATTTGTATTGGGGTGAAGGATTCGTCTGCATCCTTGTTGAAATATCTGGATCGCCATGAAATTTCACTGGGGGATACGATCCGGCTCCTGGAACGGGAAGATTATGACAATTCCCTCCTGGTGGCTGTAGGGGACAGGAAAATACGCCTCTCCCATCAGATAGCGTCCAACCTTTACCTCAAATTAATTTGATATGATACAGCAGGTAATCGACTATTTCGAAACCATTAACCCTATCCTGGCCGCTTTATATGCCACGCTTTTTACCTGGGTACTCACAGCTTTGGGGGCTGCCCTTGTTTTCTTCTTTAAAACGATGAACCGGGCAGTGCTTGACGGAATGCTCGGTTTTACGGGAGGCGTTATGGTGGCCGCAAGTTTCTGGAGTCTGCTGGCACCTGGGATAGAAATGAGCCCCGGGGAGGGTTTTATGAAGGTCATTCCTGCAGCCGTAGGGTTCTTACTCGGTGCAGTGTTTCTCTATGGTTTAGACAAGGTTTTGCCTCACATACATATCAACTTTAAGGAGAGTGAAGGTATCAAAACCCCATGGCATAGAACTACGTTACTCATCCTGGCCATCACCATGCACAATATTCCCGAGGGACTTGCCGTGGGGGTCCTGTTTGGAGGGGTAGCTTCCGGCTTCGAAGGCGCTACCATAGGCGGTGCGGTGGCCCTGGCCCTGGGTATCGGGTTGCAGAACTTTCCCGAAGGATTTGCCGTGGCCATGCCCCTCAGGAGACAGGGACTGAGCCGGAAAAAAAGCTGGATTTACGGTCAGGCTTCAGCCATAGTTGAACCCATTGCCGGCGTACTCGGCGCCTGGGCGGTACTTACCTTTGAACCGATACTCCCCTATGCCCTTTCATTTGCAGCGGGTGCGATGATCTTTGTGGTGGTAGAAGAAGTGATCCCGGAAACACAATTAGATAAGTATACCGATATCGCCACTATGGGCTTCATCGGCGGTTTTATCATCATGATGATGCTGGACGTGGGCCTGGGTTGATAGGGGTCCCCTCAAAATGTGATTTCCTCTTCCTGGGGAATTTTCTCATAAGGGATGTTGTCCAGTATATATCGTAGGGCCTCGATCCGGGCATCCGTTTTACGGTTGGCATCAATGATCACCCATGGGGAGTGTTTGAGGTCTGTATGTTCAAACATCCTCAGTTTGAAGGCGGTATATTCATCCCATAATTCCTGTGCTTTCTGGTCTACCGGCGTCATTTTCCAACGTTTAAGTGGATTGGATTTGATCTCTTTGAATCGCAGCG
>NZ_CEYNTP010000029.1:0-1991 GCF_982873095.1 Lentiprolixibacter sp.
CCCAAACCAAAAGTAGAGACAGCCGTCATCAGCCATTTTGGGAAGTTTTTGGCGGTACAGGCATCCCTGTCCAAAGCATAGATGAGTCGGTCGAACCCGCCATAGCAAAACTGGTAAATCCGGAAGAGCAGGGTCACGTAGCGTTGCCTTTCCCCGTCATAGGCCTTGGGTACCCCGGTTTCAAAAACACGACTGGTGGCATCTCCCTGGTGGCGGTTTCTCAGGATGGCGTAGTAATAATTGTAGAGGGTGCCCTGTAGTTCCAACCCAAAAAAGGCTAAAAGCGCCAACCATACGGAGCCATCGGTCACGTACCAAATGCTGAGGACGATCAACAGGTTGAGCAGGATGTCCGAGACCGAATCCAGGAACCGGCCTGTATAGGAAGGTCGGTTTTTTATTCGGGCAAGCTCCCCGTCTGCCGCATCGAGTATAGATTTGAAAACCAGGAAGAATACCGCCGCAAAGTAGTAGTGATTTAAGATGCAGTAGATAGCGGCCAGGCCAGAAATCACAAATCCCAGGGTTACATGTATGGGGGTAAAGCGGGTATTGCGCAGTGCCCGGGCAATCCTTATGGCAATTGGCCTTCCATAATCAGAAAGGTCAGTAAAACGGTATTTTGCTGGTAATTTGGGCATGGTAGTTCTCCTCAGCAACTTCAACCTCCCGGATTCCACCGGAAATCTCTTCCTATAAAGGTAAGGGTAAATTTACAAATGGGTAATGATTTCCTAAACTTCCCGCTGCTTCTGGTTGGCAGCGCAGAGGCGGATGATTTCGGCTATTCGTTTCGCCCTTGTTTCGGGCCTTTTGGCCTGATGGAGCCAATAGAGGTAGCTCTTTCTGTAGGTCCAGCTGAAATTTTTATAGTTGTTAAACGCTTCGGGATGAATATCGAACGCCTGTTGCATATCATCCGGGACTATACCATTTTCAACATCGTCCAGTGCTGTCCAGGAGCCATTTTTCATGGCGGTGGAAATAGCCCGTTTGCCGCTTTCATGCAACAAACCTTCCTTATCGAGCTCCTCCAAATAGGTCTTGTTGCGTTTGCTCCAAACGCTTTTGGGATTTCGGGGACAGAAATATTGCCGGCGTTTTCCTTCCCCGAGGTTTTTTACGGTACTGTCTATCCAGCCGTAACACAAGGCTACCTTTACCGCCTCCTCCCAGCGCATGCTTTCCGCCTCGTGGCCTACTTTGTAAAAGATCAGGTGTACTCCTTTTGAGGTAGCATGGTTCTCGTGCAGCCACGCCCGCCATTCGGCAGCTGTTTTGAAGTAAATTTCCTGCAATTGCACCATATCTGAGTTCCTCAATCCCCTGTCCATCTCATTTTGAAGGTGTGGAGAACTATCCCTATCTTTAATAGGCTTCTAAGATATTAAACAATTCAGATGAAAAGAACCTCCTTTTACCTTGTCCTGCTAACCATTCTTTTGATCATAGGATGTACCCGCAAACGCGAGGGGGAACCCAGGGTCCTGGTTTTTTCCAAAACAATGGGGTTTAAGCACGCGTCTATCCCCAGCGGGATTGCCGCTATTCAGGCCTTGGGTGAAGCACACAACTTTGCCGTGGACACTACGAAAAATGCCGAACTGTTTACAGATGAAAACTTAAAGGCCTATTCGGCCGTAATTTTCCTTAGTACCACGGGCAATGTACTCGACCACAGGCAGGAGGCGGCCTTTGAACGATACATTCAGGCCGGGGGTGGTTTTGTAGGGGTCCATGCAGCTACGGATACGGAGTACGACTGGAATTGGTACGGCCGGCTGGTAGGGGCGTATTTTGAGAGCCACCCAGAAGGTACCCCGGAGGCGGATTTTGTGATACAGGACCGTGATTTTATCGCCACGCAACATTTTGAAGATCCCATATGGCACCGGACTGATGAACTCTACAACTTCAAAAAGATCTACCCGGACATCAATGTATTGATGACTGTTGATGAGGCCAGCTATGAAGGGGGCACTAACGGGGAT
>NZ_CEYNTP010000029.1:2001-17218 GCF_982873095.1 Lentiprolixibacter sp.
CCACGAATACGATGGGGGGCGTGCCTTTTATACTGCTGCCGGCCATACGGATGAAAGTTTTGAAGAACCCCAAGTCCTGCAGCACCTGCTGGGAGGGATCCGGTATGCCATCGGGGAGAACCTGGAACTGAACTACAAAAAAGCCAATACCCAACTCCCCCCGGATATGGACCGTTTCACCAAGACGGTTCTGGTAGGAGGTGATATTTTCATGGAACCCACCGAGATGACCATCCTTCCAAACAACGAGGTCCTGGTGGCACAACGAAGGGGGGAGATCATGCATTACAATCCCCTTAGTGGCGACCTCAGGCAGGTGGCCTATCTGGATGTGTACCACAAATCACTGACCAACCCGGATGTCAATGCTGAAGAAGGCCTGATGGGGCTACAGCGCGACCCCAACTATGATAAGAATCACTGGGTCTACGTCTATTATGCGCCTAGCGGGGATGCCTGGGTGAACCGCCTTTCGCGCTTTAAGTTCAAGGAGGGGGTGTTCGACCTGTCTTCTGAACAGGTCATCCTGGATGTGGCGAGCCAGCGGGAAATCTGCTGCCATACCGGTGGCTCTATAGCTTTTGGCGCAGATGGATTGTTGTATTTGTCCACGGGAGACAATTCCACCCCTTTCGATGAAGAAGGCGAAAAATATGTGAACAGCGGCTTTGCCCCCCTGAACGACAGCCCGGGACATGAGCAATATGACGCAAGGAGGTCTTCCGGGAATACCAACGACCTGCGTGGCAAAATCCTCCGCATACGCGTAAAGGAAGATGGCTCTTATGAAATCCCTGAAGGCAATTTGTTCCCGCCCGGAACGGGCAAAACCCGGCCAGAGATCTATACCATGGGGCATAGGAATCCCTACCGTATTTCGGTGGACCAGAAAAACGGGTACGTCTACTGGGGGGATGTGGGGCCTGATGCGCAGAATGACAGCCTGGAGACAAGAGGTCCCAGGGGGTATGATGAAGTGAACCAGGCACGCAAGTCCGGTAATTTTGGCTGGCCGCTTTTTATAGCAGATAACAAGGCTTACGTCACTTACGATTACGAAAACGGAGTGAGCGGCGAAGCCTTCGACCCTAAACATCCTATCAATGATTCCAGGAACAATACGGGCCTGAGGGAGCTGCCAGAGGCCATGCCTGCTTTTGTCTTTTATCCCTATGTGGCGTCTTCAGAATTCCCACAGGTAGGTACAGGAGGGCGAAATGCTATGGCCGGCCCGGTCTATTATCCAGAGCTGTATGAGGGATCAGATAAGCTTCCCGATTATTACGAAGGCAAGCTGATCATCTACGACTGGATGCGGGGATGGATGAAGGCGGTGACCTTCTTTGAAGACACCAGTTTCAACAAAATGGAACCCTTTGCCTCGGGAATTGAGATCAATAGCCTTATCGATATGGAAGTGGGACCGGATGGCAGGGTGTATCTCCTCGAGTACGGCAGTGGCTGGTTCAGCAGGAACCCAGATAGTGGCTTGAGTTATATCGAATACAACGGGGGTAATCGTCCCCCGGTCATTGACGATTTTATAGTGGACCAGACTTCCGGTCCCATACCCCTGACCATTGAAGCGTTGGTAAGTGCGAGGGACCGGGAAAAAGATGAAGTAAACTACCATTGGCACCTTGGGGATGCAACAACTGTGGACACCTCTGTGCCCGAACTGTCTTATACCTTTCAGGAGGCAGGGGAGTACCAGGTATATGTGAGTGCTGCTGATGAAAAGGGTGCAGAAGTCCGCAGCGAAACCCTTACGGTAGTAGCCGGCAATTCAAGGCCTGTTGTATCTGTTGATATTGTTGACGGGAACCGTTCTTTTATACTTCCCGGCGCCCCTTTAAAGTACCGTGTAAGAGTAAAGGATCCGGACACTTCTGATCCCTTTCTGGAGGAGAACCTGTATGTGTCTGTAGAATACCGGGAAAGCCTGGATGAGGTCAACCAATCCCTTGGCCACCAGCAGCTCACCGCAGAGGTATCCGGAAAAGCGCTGGCCATGGCAATGGATTGCAAGACCTGCCACAAGGAAAAGGAGGCATCAATTGGCCCAACTTATCTGGAGATTGCGCAAAAGTATAAGGAGCAACCTAACGCGACTTCTTACCTGCAGGAAAAGATAGTTTCCGGGGGTAGCGGCGTATGGGGAGAGGTGATGATGCCCGCACATGCAAATATCACAGCTACCGAATCCCGGCAGCTGGCCCTGTACATACAGTCCCTTGCCGGTGAGGGCAAACGCAAAGCCTCCCTCCCGGAGTCAGGAACCATCATCCCGAATGAGGAAGAAGCAGGTAAGGTACTTGTATTAACAGCAAGTTATACCGATGGGGGCAGGGCAGGAGCTATTCCCCTGACCGGCATAAACACGGTCGTCCTCCCCGGGAACACGGTAGGTTTTACCCCTGAAACCCCAAACCAGGGGATGATGCCTTTTACCTATGGGGGTATGGACCTGATGTTAGTGCCTCCGGCGGAAAGCTGGTTTGTCCTGGAAGATATTGACCTAACAGGCGTAAAGTCCGTGTATCTCATGGCCGGCTGGCAGGAAGCGCCGCTCTCAGAGCTCAATTTTGAATTGCGGGCGGGAAGCCCAGAAGGAAAGCTCGTGGGGAAAGGAAGGATGCCCAAACCCGCGGCCGGACAACCCGGTGGTGTAATACCAATCAGGGTATCAACGCCAGTCGACCTGAAGGTGAGCGAGCTCTATTTTGTGTATAAACCTACACCAGGGGTGGACCGTGGTGCGAGTCCCGTAGCGCTTATGAACGTGCGATTTGACAGCAGGTAGGCTATAATTTCCGGGTCTCCACATAAAAGTTTTCATCGAATTGCGGTACGGCCTGATATCCGATCTTTTCGGTTTTCCACTCAGAGTTGGGAAAGATCCATAGCGGCTCTCCGTCTATGAAGATCCGGAGGGGCATATCAAAATCCTCAACTACCTGTCTATAGCGGAAGGAAAACAGTTCCCCGTCCAGTTTAAATTCCAGCACAGGGATCATGGTGGTCCTAAGATATTGATTAAAGAAGGCGCTGAGGTCCTTACCTGTCTTTTCGCTCAGGTAATCTTCAATTTGTTTCGAGGTGACGGTTTGATGGTAAAAATCTGAGTTGAGCCCCCGTAAAATGCTTCGCCAGAGCGGATCATCTTCCACCAGCTGCCGTAGGGTATGCAACATGTTGGCCCCTTTGTAATACATGTCCCCGGAGCCCGGGGCATTCACCCCATAAGGGCCGATCACCGGCCGGTCGTTCCGGATAAGCCTGCGCGTACCTAGTACATAGTCTGCCCCTAATTTCTTTCCCAGGACAGTATTTTCTTCTCCTAGTTTCAGTCCGGCCGCAATACCGTATTGGTATTCCAGGTATAGGTTTTCGGAATAGGCCGTAAAGCCTTCGTGCACCCACATATCTGCGGCATCTTTGTAGGTGATATTGTTGGCAAACCATTCATGACCGGACTCATGTACAATGATAAAATCAAATAGCTGTCCCGCCCCGGTTCCGGAGAGGTCCCTGCCAAAATAGCCGTTTTGGTACCCATTCCCGTAGGTCACTGAGCTCTGATGCTCCATTCCCAGGTAGGGGACTTCCACCAGCTTGTAGCCGTCCTCGTAGAAGGGATAAGGCCCAAACCAGTATTCAAATGCCTCGATGGTCATGGGTGCTTGTTTGAACTGGACTTTTGCCTTTTCCAGGTTATCCCGTAATACGTAGTAATCCATTGTCAGCGGGCCCTTTTCCCCCTGGTAGGTTTCCCCGAAACGGACGTAATCCGCGATGTTGACGTTCACCCCGTAGTTGTTGATGGGATTGCTCACAAACCAATGGTAGGTGTCTGCCTCTTTGTTACGGTCTACCTTCCTGAGACGGCCATTACCCACCCCGGTGAGGCCTTTCGGGACGGTAATGCTTATGGCCATACTGTCTACTTCATCGTACATGTGGTCCTTGTTAGGCCACCAGACACTTGCTCCCAGGCCCTGGCAGGAGGTGGCGACAAAAGGCTTGCCATTGCTGTCTTTTTCCCAGCTAAAGCCCCCATCCCAGGGCGGGTTAGTGGCTTCCTTGGGATGGCCCGAATAGGTGATCGTCAGCTCCTTGATTTCCCCTTCCTGCTGTGGTGCATCAAGTTCAATAAAATGCGCATTGCCGCTGGATTGCCACTGCAGTGTCTTCCCGTCCTGAGTTATTCGTTCAATTTTCAGAGGGGGCTGCAGGTCGATCTGCATCCTTTTCCGGGGTTCCAGCACCCTGTATTGTACGGTATTGCTGCCGGAAATAAATTTTTCATCCGGATCTACGGAAACCTGCAGGTGGTAGTAGGTAAGGTCCCACCATTCCCTTTCCGGGGTGATACTTCCCCTGAGGGTATCCTGTTCGGTGAACTGTCGCAACTGTCCGAAGGCAAACTGCAGGCACAGCAAGCTAAGAAGAAGGAGGCCTATTTTTTTCATACTTAAAATGCTAATGTACTATCTCGTTCAAGAAGGGTGTAGTACGCACTCTCCCGATAAATACTTTCAAAATTGTCTGTATTCAACAAATTGTAAACAGCTTGTTGTTTATCCGCCTGATTCTGATAGTACGATTTGCTTATCAGGTAGCCCAGGGTATACCCCAGGTCGTGGGGACGGTCTTCAATGGCCCCTCCATTGTACAGCCATTTGGAGGTGTCTGTATTCTGCAGGTCATTTTTCAACTCAGATATAATGAATTCCAGGTTCTTCGGATCATTTAAATAGTCCAGGTTACTGTTTTTCAATGCTTTACCCGAACTCAATTCCACCAGAAAATCACAGACCCCTTCACCTATAATCGCCCCCATGACCTTGTTATTATTCAATGTGTCGCGGTAATTTTGCTGGAAGTGCATGAGTTCATGAATGGTGAGTCCAGGGAGTTCCTCAAAGGCCATGATGGCCCCTTTTTGCCAGTCGCTCAGCCCTTCTGTAGGCATTTCAGGGGAACGGCCGTACATATCACCACCTACAAACATCCCCATTTCTGTGGTTGTGCCCCCCGAATTCAGGATCCCGGGGACCACGTAGACTTTGGGGAATACCGCCTGTGGATACAGTGACTGGAAATTCATCATCCAGCTGCGGGTAGTGGCCTGCACGGCTTGTAGGCTGTCTGGGTGCAATTGTTTCCTCAGGTAGCTGTAGTACTCGGGTGTGGCGTTGATCATTTGCCCGTACATCAGGTCCAGGTTGCCATACCTCACTACATAAAAGTCCTTTATTTCCGGTGGGCCGTCCAGTATATATTGTTTTAGTTCCTGCCGGGCCTTGCTGGTATCCTTTAGTGCCTGTTCAAAATAGGGCCAGAAGTGCTTTACGGACCGCATTTCCAGTGCATAATGCTCCACTTTTTCCAATTGTTTTTGAACGGAATCGAGGCGGGATGTAAGGTGTTTCCCCTCAGGGAATTTCAGTTTGTCCGCGAGTCCGGGGAATTGCCCGAGGATTTTCGGGTTGGCCATGCCTTTATCCAGTGCTTTATGGAGGCAGTTGACGGTCTCCTTAAGGGCGTTGGCCTTGTAGTAAAAGGAAGCCGCTTCTATATACAATTGTGTGGCCTGAAGGTCCTGGTTGGCAGCCAGTAAGGTATCCCCCAGCATTTTAAAGTTTTCGTGACCAGCTTTTCGATCGCTTAGTTCGTAGAGCGCTACAATATCTGGCAAATGCTGTTCCTTTGTATCGGAATCCCCGGTATTCTGGCAACTCCCCAGCAATAAGCACAAAAGGCCAAATACGGCAGGTTTCATTACTAAGTGTGATTTTAGTCCCTGAAGATTCCGTTGGGAAAGACGACTGGGCTTTCAAAGCCATTTTCTCCTACAGCAGCAACCCCAAAGAAATAATTGTCGATTACGATGCCATCGAGGGTGTACTCCGTTACGTTGCCTACATAGCGACTGTTGTCCCAGGTAGGGGAGGTGGTATCCCTCCAGTAGATCTTATATCCTTTTGCCCCGGGTACGGCCTCCCATTTCAGCTTGGTGGAGGGTTCCACGATGCCACCGATCTTCACTTCCTCAGGGCTAAGTGGTGCCCAGGCGATAGCAGCCAGGCTGATGGCATTCACAGCGGTGAGTTTTTTTGCATATTCAAAATTGACATGCTCCAGTTTATCTCCGTATTCGATGCCGTTTTCCGTGCGGATATCCTGGTGTTGCTGGGTATAGTTCTCGTGGGCTTCCATAATCCGGATGCCGGGGTAGCCTGCATCGTTGAAGGGACGGTGGTGGCCACCCCTACCAAAGCGGTCGAGCCTGTAGATCAGCATGGGATTCATTTCGGGCATGTATTCACGGGTGGTCTTATGGACATACCGGGCCAGTTGCCGCGAAATACCGTCTACCTCACCCCCGTAAAACCTTCGGCTTCTTCGCTCCCGTTCTGTCTCTGTCGGGGGTACAGGTTCCGAAAAGATGCGGAAATCCCGGTTGCTCACCACGCCGTCCACGCCCCGGATATTCCCAATCATATCATTATTCAGGATCCCGATAATATCCCACTCCCTGTCTTTTGCATAGGCCGCCAGTCCTTTACCACCGTACAGGCCCTGTTCCTCCCCGGAAAGGCCCACATAAATTATGCTATTTTCAAATTTATATTTGCTCAGTACCCGGGCGGCCTCTATGGTACCTGCCATGCCACTGGCATTGTCGTTGGCCCCGGGAGAGTCTGAGGTATAATCCGTGGGATCGCTCACCCGGGAATCTATGTCCCCGCTCATGATAATAAAGCTGTTGGGATTTTTGGTCCCCCATTGAATGGCCACCACATTCACTACCCAAACGTCCTTAACAATCCGTTGGTTGTCTCCTTTCTCAATAAAATCCTTTTGGTAGAAGACTTCGAGGCAATTGTCGCACTCTGCAGAAATTTTGTCAAACTCACTTTTGATCCATCGGCGAGCAGCCCCAATGCCACGGGTTTGGGATACTGTATCGCTGAGGGTATGACGGGTGCCAAAATTCGCCAGTTTGCTGATGTCGTTTTCTAATCGTTCAGCGGACACAGCATTGATAATGTCATAAAGGTCTGTGGATGTTTGAGCAGAAGTCATCAACCCAAAAAGGACAAATAAGGCAGGTACTAGTTTTTTCATCAAAGTGGAAATCTAAATTTTTTCTCGAACCATTGGGCGTGCCAGTAACACAGGGGTCCCAGCAGTAAATAAATCAAGCCTGGAAAACCAAAGGTAAGGCCAATTTTAAAACCAGACAACGCCACAGACAAGAGGGCAACGAGCACATAAATGAAAAAATGCCGGCCGTAAAAAAGCAGGAACAGGGCCTTATCCATGGATTTGGTTTTTTTGTAGGCCCTGAAATACATCAGGGAAAGGCAAAGGAAGATCATCAGAAACCCTCCACTGTAGAGTTGAAACAGACTGGCAAGACCTTCGTAGGTGATCTCTTCTTTTCCGATAAAGGAATTTACCAGGGATTTTAGCGGAAAAACGTAATAGAGGATGACAAACAGCATAATGGCATTAAGGGCAATGATCCAGTCGTCCATGTAGCGCGTCCTCCGGAAAAAGTTATAATGCACCTTCCATAGCATGACCAGGACAAAGAAACTCACCCCGAAACTGATAAAGCTGCTGATCTTGGACTCCATCAGTACAAAGCTCTGATTCAAGTCAAGAGAAACCACCATGAGCGTAGCCGCAAAGGCAAATACTCCATCACTAAACGCTTCTACCCGGTTATTATCATGCAGGAATTTCATCGGATGAAAGTTACTTTTATGATTTGACCATTTTTCACTTCATATAGCGCAACCGCATGAAACTGATTGCCGTTGATCATGACCAATTCCTCATCAATGACTTTATCTCCTATGATTATGCGGTTCTTAAGTTCACAGTGCAGGTCAGGTGTCATTTCAAAGAAGGTGCTGTACCGATCCTGCATGGCTTCTTTTCCTTCAAACAAGAGGCTGCCGGGATATTCGTAGGCACGAATGTCTTCTGCATAGGGGGCTAAAAATGACTCAATATCGCGGGCATTGTAGGCTTCCAGCTGGGCTTGTACGGGTACTTCCGAAGAAGCTTCTGCCACCACCGCCAGGGTAGTGGATAAGCTGTTGACCGCGAGACGGGTGATATTGCCAATATCGGGCCGTGTAAAGCGATAGACCGGGCGCCAGTCAACTGACGTTCCAGGTTTAAATTCCAGCAACTGCTTCCCCTGACCGGCCAGTAAACTGCCATTTAATAACCAGCAGTAGTCCTGTACTCCAGCCGGTAAGTCTGTGATTACTTTGGTTTCACCCGAAGCCGGATCCAGGGATCTTACGGTATATGTTTCCTCACCCCGACTTATGAAACTCACCAACGAACTGTTGGGTATTTTGTGGAGGGATCGACCCACATTCCTGTACATGGTGTAATGGGTCTTGTTTTTCAGATTGGCCACCACAAGGTCCATGCGTTCGTCTACCAGGACCGTACAAACGATGGTGTTTTCATCATACCAAACGTGGTAACCTACCCTGAGGTCGGGCAGTATCTCTTTCGGTTTCCCCTTTTCAAAGGGATAACTATAGAGCCTTTGCCTGCCGTCCTCTTCCAGCCGGATAGCAGAAACCTTCTTTTTTCCGGGTATTTTCAGAGGGGAATATTCACTGGCCTCCGGGCTATCTGAAATCCAGGAAATTTCCTGGCGGTTCAGGGCATAGCGGGCAATATCGGTTTGCCCGTAGCGGTTTGAGGAAAACAGCACAATGTTATCATTATAAAAGGACGGTTGGTGCGGCTCCCAGGGAAATTTTCTCGTTTTCATAGGTAAGGTTCACAAGAAAGACGTCAGTATTGCTCTGTGCATATCCCGCCGTTTGGCAAAATAGTGCCGCCCACAGTAGAAAAGCGCAGACAAGAAGGGGTTTTCTGTTCATATGATCCGGTTAAACATTGATGAAAGCAGCCAGCAGGTCCCGGACTTTCCGGTTATTCTCAACGTAAAAACGGGCATGGGTTTTTTCACGTCCCACTTTTACCGTAAACGTACTCTCCGGAAGTTCCTCAAACATAAATTCATCGGTGGTATCATCCCCGATCGCGAAGACAAAGTCGTACTTACCGCGCGCCAGGACCTGTGTGCAAGCCCTGCCTTTGTTGACATTGCCGCTCTTGATTTCCAAAACCTTGTTGCCAGACAGCAAACTGATATTTTCCGTGCCAATAAGGCTGGTCAGCACGGTTTTCAGCTCGGCAGCGCGTTTATTTCCAAAGTCCGGATCGGTTTGCCGGTAGTGCCAGGCCAGGGAGTAATTCTTTTCTTCTATAAAGGAGCCGGGGGTACGGTCCACAAAAGATTCCAGAACGGGCCGTATTTTGTCCATCCAGTCTTTCTTCACCTGTTCCATCATTCGAAAACCGTCCCCATTGTCTGAGATCCATACTCCGTGTTCCACGATCATGTTGTAGTCTTTGTGCCCAAACCACTTCTGGAAGGTCTCCTTGTCCCGCCCACTGATCAGGTATACCTTGTTTTGCTCAGGTTCACTTAAACGGTCCAGGAGTTCCAAAAGTCGATCGTCTGGTTTCGCATGTTGCGGATCGTTCTGGAAACCGGTGAGGGTACCATCATAATCCAGGAAAAACAGCCTTTTTTGTGCGATCTGGTAACTGCTCATGAGGTTATCCCAAACCTGCCCCCTGAGCAAGCGTGTAATTGAGGGCGCCTCTTTTTCGGGTTTGTTTTTAAGGGAATCCATGAAATCATTGGCCCATTTTTCCACATTATACCGGGAAAGCCGTCTTTGCATCAGGGTGTTACGGGCTTGTTGTTCTTCCAGGGGCATATTGATGGCCCAATACAGGGCATCTGCAATTTCCTCAAAATTGTTGGGGTTGATCAGGAGGGCTTCGTTCATTTCGTTGGCTGCACCGGCCATTTCACTGAGGATCAGCACCCCGGATTGATCGGTCCTGGAGGCAATATATTCTTTGGCTACCAGGTTCATCCCGTCCCGAATAGGCGTTAGCCAGGCGATGTCGCTTGAGGTATAGAGATCGATCAGGTTCTCGAAGGGTACAGAACGGTAAAAGTACCAGATGGGTGTCCAGCTCACTGTGGCGAATTCTCCGTTGATACGGCCCACCAGCTCATCTACTTCTTTTTTCAATAACTGGTATTGGGGGACATTGGCTCGTGAGGGGACTGCCAGAATGATCAGGCGTACTTTTTCCTTGTACTGGGGATATTTATTGAGAAAATAACGGAAGGCGTGCAGTCGTTTTGCAATCCCCTTGGTATAGTCCAGACGGTCGATGGACAGTATTAGCTTACCATCCGGTGTAGTTTCCCGGTGCAGGTCCAGGCGCCGTTGCAGGTCAGATTGATCTTTCCCCTTCGAAGTACCCTGTTTGAGGGCAGCCTGGTGGAACTTATCGTAATCGATCCCCATGGGAAAGGAATCCACCTTTACTGTACGGTTATCCACATAGATCTCGTTATAGGTTACTTCCAGGCCTTTCAGCCTGCGGACGGAACTCAGGAAGTGCCTTTCGTAGTCGTAGGTATGGAACCCAATCAGGTCAGATCCCAGCAAGCCTTCCAGGAGTTCTTTCCGCCAGGGGAGCGTACGGAAGATCTCGTAAGAAGGGAAGGGGATATGCAGGAAAAACCCGATAGTGACTTCGGGGCGTTTTTCCCGGATCATCATAGGCAGCAACATAAGTTGGTAATCGTGTACCCAGATGATATCATCATCCTGTGCATTTTCCAGGACGACATCCGCAAATTTCTGGTTCACTTCGCAATAGACCTCCCAGTTTTCCAGCTCAAATTCCGAGTATTCCATAAAATAATGGAACAGGGGCCAGATCGTACGGTTACTGAAACCAAAATAAAATCCTTCGATCTGGGCCTCGTTCAAGGGTACCTGCAGGGCGCCATGCTCTGCCAGGGCCTTGTCTATTTTGGGGCCCATGCCTTCAGGGATCTCCTCATCGGTAAGACCGCTCCATCCTATCCAAATACTATCACTACCGGAATGAACCGACTTCATCCCTGTTGCCAACCCCCCAACGCTCGGCACGGCAGTGATGCTTCCATTGCCAATTTGTAATTGTACAGGTAGTCTATTTGAGATTATGATAGTTTTGCCCATGAATTCAGCAGTTTTGTCGTCTTTGGTTTTAAATTTCTCTAAATTTCGACAAATTGGACCGCATAAACAATTATAAAAATACATTTAGCGATTCCTTAAAGCATGGATAATCTGGATTACGGAATGATTGGAAATTGCAGGAGTGCCGCCCTGATCTCCAGGACAGGGTCCCTGGACTGGTGCTGCCTCCCGGAATTTGATTCTGCCTCAGTATTTGCCAAATTGCTGGATGAAGATATTGGGGGCAGTTTTGAGATCCTGGTTGATGAGGAGTTTCAGATAACCCAGCGCTATAAAAAAGGAACGGCCCTGCTGATCACAAGGTTTACCCGTGGGGAAGACGTTTTTGAGGTAAGGGATTTTATGCCGCGCTACCACAAGCATAACGGTACCTATCACAGTCCACCGGAAATCATTCGCTATATCCGGCATATTTCCGGAAGACCGAAATTCCGGGTCAAATACGACCCCAAATTGGGCTATGCGGTAGGGGAAACACATACCTATGTGAAAAGCCAGTTTGTTTCCAGCCTAACCCATGCCGTTAAGTTTGATACGGTTTTTCTCTATACCTCATTCAACAAGAATGCGGTGGTGGAGGGCCGGGAACTGGAAGTTACCAAAGACGGATACTTCCTTGTTTCCTATAATGAGAAGATCTTTCAACCTTCTACCAAATTTGCCTACCTGGAGCAGGAACGCACCAAAGTGTACTGGTTGAACTGGAGCAACAAGACCCCTAGCTACCAGAAATACAATGCTGCTATCAAACGAAGTGCCATTACCTTAAAGTTACTGAGTTATGACAAGACTGGCGCAGTACTGGCGGCAGCAACTACCTCACTGCCGGAAACTATCGGAGAAGTGCGAAACTGGGATTACCGCTTTTGCTGGATCCGTGATGCTTCCATGGTGATCAAGGTAATGGCTAATCTGGGGCATGAAAATGTGTCACGGCGCTACCTGCAGTTTATCATCGACCTGATACCGCAGAAGGATGAAAAACTCCAGATCATGTATGGTATCAACAAGGAAAAACGCCTTACGGAACACACCCTGGGCCATTTAAGGGGATATAAAGATTCGCGCCCTGTTCGCATCGGTAATGCTGCGTACCGGCAAACCCAGAACGATATTTACGGCATCCTGATGGACGTGATCCACCAGCAACTCGGACGTTTCAGCACCAACATTGAAAACGGGGAAGAGCTCTGGGGGATTACCAAGGGCATTGTCTGGATCGTTGAGAAACACTGGCATGAAAAAGACAAGGGGATCTGGGAATTCCGAACGGAAGACCGTCATTTTACCTTCTCCAAGGTGCTGTGCTGGGTGGCTGTAGACCGGGCCATTAAGGTGGCTAAGATGCTGAAGAAATCCCGTAAGCTCGAGAAATGGAACGCCCTCGAACAAACCATTAAGAATGATATTCATGCCAATGCCTGGAATGATAAGGCCAACGCCTTTGTGCAATCCTATGGCTCCAGCGACCTGGATGCTTCAGTTCTCCTCATGGAGCAATATGGCTTTATCCACGCCAAAGACCCACGGTATGTGAGCACGGTAAGGGCCATTGGAGAACATCTCAGCAATGACGGTTTACTCTACCGGTATAAGAATGAGGACGATTTTGGCCTGCCTTCATCTTCCTTTACGATTTGCACCTTCTGGTATATCAATGCCCTGTTTAAAATTGGGGAAGTAGAAGAGGCCCAGCAGTTGTTTGACAAGGTGCTGGGTTACAGCAACCACCTTGGACTCTTTAGTGAAGATATCGATTTTAAGACCAAAAGGCTGTTGGGGAACTTTCCCCAGGCCTACTCCCACCTTGCCCTGATTGAATGTGCAGTTAATTTTTCGAACAAGGCTACTGCGGAGAAGGTAAGGGAGTCTGTGCATTAATAGTTTACGCCATTTTTTTATTGGGAGAGGATTGGTTTTGAGACAGCCAAACCATACAAATACTATGGGGGTTTGAGGCGGTAAATCGTGGGCGTTTGACTACCTTTGTAGGACGAACAATAATCCAAACGAAAGATGAAAATTAAGCAATATTTAGGGGTGGTATTTGCCCTTGTCCTTGCCCTGTCATGCAAACAGGGGACAGAGGTTGAAAAGCCGCTGGTAGCCGATGAAAAAGGCTTTGAATACGTCGTTGATCAGTTTGCTGACCTGCGTATCTTAAGGTATCAGGTTCCGGGATTTGATGAACTCAGCCTCAAAGAAAAAAAGTTGGTGTATTACCTCACCGAAGCGGGACTCGCTGGCCGGGATATCATGTGGGCACAAAACTACCGCCACAACCTGGAGATCCGCAATGCCCTGGAAATTATATATACCAACTTTAGCGGGGACAAGACCACGGAAGACTGGAAAGAATTTGAGATCTACCTGAAGCGGGTGTGGTTCTCAAACGGGATCCACCACCACTATTCCAACGACAAGCTCAAACCCGGCTTTTCAGAAGACTACCTTACCTACTTGTTGAAGGAAACGGACATTTCCCTTGGGGAAGAAGCATTCGCAGTAATTTTCAACGAGGCCGACAGCAAAAAGGTCAACAAGAAGAAAGGGGTCGATAATGTTGCCGCCTCTGCGGTGAATTTCTACGGCCCTGATATTACAGATGCCGAGGTTGACGCGTTCTACGCTGCCATGGATAAAGGCAGTGAGGCAGAGCCTGTAGAAGTGGGCCTCAATACCAAGCTGGTGCGTGAAAACGGTCAGCTGGTGGAAAAGGTGTATAAGGTGGATGGCCTTTATGGTGCCGCCATTTCCGAGATCGTAAAATGGCTGGAAAAAGCCGTTGAAGTCGCGGAGAATGAGCAACAGGCCAATACCCTTAAACTGCTCATTTCCTATTACCAGACCGGAGACCTTACAACCTGGGATGAGTACGCCATCTCCTGGGTAAATACCACCGAAGGCAATATCGACTGGATAAATGGTTTCGTGGAAGTGTATAACGATCCCAAAGGCTATAAAGGTTCCTATGAGAGTATTATCGAGATCAAGGATTTTGAAATGTCCCGCCAAATGGCCGTTTTGTCTGAAAATGCCCAGTGGTTTGAAGACAATTCACCCCTGATGGAAGAGCACAAGAAGGATAATGTAGTTGGGGTTTCCTATAAAACCGTAATTGTTGCCGGAGAGGCGGGGGATGCCTCCCCAAGCACCCCTATTGGGGTCAATTTGCCCAACAACAACTGGATCCGTGTGAAGCACGGCAGTAAATCGGTTTCCCTGGGAAATATCATTGATGCCTATAACAACGCCGGGGGTTCCGGACGTTTAAAGGAATTTGCACATGATGCCGAAGAAGTAGCCCTGGAAATGGCCTATGGGGAGCTGGCCGACAAGCTGCATACCGCCCTGCATGAGGTAGTGGGGCATGCCTCAGGACAGATCAACCCCGGAGTAGGGCAACCCAAGGAAACCCTGAAAAATTACCGCTCCACGCTTGAAGAAGGGCGTGCTGACCTTGTAGCCCTGTATTATATGATGGACCCTAAAATCCAGGAACTGGGGTTGGTCGATGATTATGTGAAACTTGGAATGGCCGCTTATGACGGCTATATCCGCAATGGGCTTGTGACCCAGCTCATCCGGATTGAACTTGGGGACGATATTGAGGAAGACCATATGGTCAACAGGCAATGGGTATCTGCCTGGGTCTTTGAAAAGGGAGCAGCTGACAATGTGATAGAAAAAGTTGAAAAAGATGGTAAGACCTACTACAATATCAACGATTATGAAAAGCTGCGTGAGCTTTTCGGGCAATTGCTCAGGGAAACGCAAAGGATAAAGTCTGAGGGAGATTTCGAAGCTGCCCAGGAACTGGTTGAAGGCTATGGCGTAAAAGTAAACCAGGAGCTCCACGCCGAAGTGCTCGATCGGAATGCCCAGTTCACTTCAGCCCCCTACAGTGGTTTTGTAAACCCTGTTCTGGAACCTGTTATGAATGACGAGGGGGAAATTACAGACATCGTGCTGAAGCAACCTCAAAGTTTTGAGGAGCAGATGCTGGAGTATGCCTCCCGTTACAGCCACCTAGAGGTAGAATAACATTT
>NZ_CEYNTP010000030.1:0-4453 GCF_982873095.1 Lentiprolixibacter sp.
AGGCTTTTCAGATTGCCCAGATCCGCTTCGCTAAAATGCAGCAGCAGGGGCATCAGATAGCTCCCCTGGTGGGCCAGGCTTTCCCGGTCCAGTCGTTCAAAATTGTCTTTTACGGTATGGTAATCGAAATGGTCATCTATAAAGGCAAAATTAAACCCCTCGATATCCTGGTCTTCCCGGAAGACGGTAAGATCGGTGTCATTGGGCAGCATCTTATAAATACTATATGCCAGGGAATTGGCAACAGGATGTCGGGGTGCTGCTTTAGTAAATTCTTCAATGAGCCGGGCATTTCCCCTGTTGGTTTCGATAAGCATATAACTGGCCCCGCCGCTACCGCGGGCTTCAAAATTCAGAACAAGGCCAACATCCTTTATCCAGGGATGGTTATTGGCAAACAGGTCCGCCCCGTTGAGCCCCAGTTCCTCGGCATCGCTTATCAGGATAATAATATCATTCCGCGGCTGTATCCCAAGTGCCAGGAACGCCCGGACACCCTCCAGGATGGTCGCCACCCCGCTCGCCGCATCGCTCGCCCCAAGGGCAGAGTGCGGATTACTATCGTAGTGGGAAAGTAACAACAAGGCCTTTCCGCCTTCCTTGCCTTCAATACGGGTAAGGATATTTTCGGCCCGACTCAGGTTGCCCCAGTCCCCTGCTGTATAGCCTTTCTGAATTTGGGTTTCGAGCCCCATTTTTTCCAGTTCCCGGACTACGTATTGCTGTACTTCTTTATGAGCTGGAAAACCAACTGCGTGGGGTTCCATAGCCATTTTTTCCACATGCGCCAGGGCACGCTCTGTGGAAAAACTAGTTTCTTCAAGATTGGCATCAGGGGAATAAGCTGGCGAGGCTGACCTGAAAGTGAAGGTAATGGCAGCAATAATAAGGAGCAGGGTAATAAGTGCCGTACTGTTCTTCATACTGTAAAATTGGCAGCTAAAAGTATAAAATTCTGATTTTTATTTACTGATTATCGATGAAATTTAAAATATATTCAGAAAAACTCTATATTTAATATTCACCTAATCAAAACAAATACATCATGGCAATTAAGAGTTTTCAAGGAAAAAGGGCCAAACCCTCAGCTCGTAAGGAATACGAGGCACCTATTTTGGTGGAAGACTACATGAGCAAGAAACTGGTTACTTTTCGGCCAGACCAATCCATCCTTGAGGTGATGGAAGCTTTTGCCAAACATCATATTTCTGGAGGTCCGGTGCTGGATGACAATGGTTTCCTGGTGGGGATCGTTTCAGAAGCGGATTGCATGAAACAAATATCAGAAAGCAGGTATTTCAACCAGCCTATACTTGACAAAAGCGTTGAACGCTTTATGACCAAGGAAGTAGAGACTATAGATCACGATATGAGTATTTTTGATGCGGCCGGGATATTCGACAAACATAACCGCCGCAGGCTTCCTGTAATGAAAGATGGGCTTCTTGTAGGGCAGATCAGCAGAAAAGATGTGGTTGTTGCTGCTTTAAAGCTCAGCGGACAGAACTGGAAATAACCTAATCCCGCTTTACAATCATATAGTAATCATTTTCAAGAGGGAGGTACCCTAAGTCATAGACGAAATAGTAGGTACTTCCTTTTTTAGTGGTATACAGGTTGGTAAAGTAGTCAAAATCAAAACCCTTATCCAATAACTTGTTTTTTGTAGTGCGGGTTTTACCTTCCCTTAATGGAAAACTGTCGAGGATGCGATAATTCTTCCTGAGGCGGTTGTTGATGTTCCGTATCAGGTTTTTACTGTCTCGGTTCTGCTGATTGTGATAGGCATTTCGGCAGTAATCTGAACAGAATTTCTTATCTGCCCTCCCCCGAAGGACAGCTCCGCATTCCAAACATTTCGTTTCCTCGCTCATTGTATTTTTAAAGATGGGAACATCACTGGTTGTATATCCCCAAAGGGAAAAGGCCTCCCGTTAAGAATGCGGGAAGCCTGAATGTTCTTATTCTTCCATGATAATAGCCGGTAATCCCAATGAAGAATACATCTGATTGTATGCAGCCATTTCCTCGACTATAATTTTATCCCGATCCTTTTGGAAACCGGCCCACTCGCTTAGGAGGTCCTTTAGTCGCTCCCGGGCGCCTTCGGTAACCTTCGGTTCAGCGGCATCTACAAACCCTTTGAGGTGCATGAGCTGTGCATTCAGCTGGTTGTTGAAGTTAATCACATCCTGAAAGGTTTTTTGTTTGGGCTGGATGAGGTTTTCTTCCCAGGTCTTGATTTGTTCCGCTATGGATGTTCCCTTTTCCAGCAGTCCTTTAGCCTTTTCGTTGTCTTTCAACAGGGCGGCATAATGCTCAACCTGGTTTTTGGCGGAACGCATTTGGTTAACAGATTCGTGAATGTCCCGAATGGTGGTTTCTATTTGCTCAAGGACCTCCTGTTGTACCTGAAAATCGGCCGCAGTAGCCCTAACTTTTGGGTTGGGTAAAATACGGACAGCCGTTTCTGATTCTTCCCCATCCAGGGACAACCTGAGCGTGTATTCGCCGGGACCTACACGGGCACCTCCATAATCCCCGTACACGAATACCTTATCCACAGCAGGTAGGGTTTCCCGCTTGAAATCCCAGGTAAAGCGGTTGTATCCCTGCCTGGCAGGTAATACCTGGGGTTTGGGTGGCCCTCCTGGCCAAGATTTAAAATCTTTTGGTTTTTGATTGCTGAAGGTTCTCAAGAGTTTTTCCCCCTGGTAAACCTGCAGGGTAAGTTCCAGGGTGTCCGCCTCCCTGGGAAGATAGTAATCTATAGTAACCCCGGATTTGGGATTCTTGCCAAGGCCCGGTACAGGCCGGTCCACACTGCCACCAATGATACGATATGTGTCTTTGGGAGTAAAGAGCTTGATTCCCACTGGCTGTGCAGGGTAATTCTGGAGTGCAGAAAGATCGTCTAAGATCCAGAAGGAACGTCCTGCAGTAGCCGCCACCAGATCATTTTGCCTGATCGTCAGATCGTTAATTGGCACAACGGGCAGGTTCAGCTGGAAAGGCTGCCAATGCTGGCCGTCGTCAAAGGAAATGTACAATCCGTTCTCCGTTCCGGCATAAAGTAATCCCCTGCGAACCGGATCTTCCCTCACTACCCTTACAAAGGTGTGTTCCCCTGTAATACCATTGGTGATCTGCGTCCAGCTTTGTCCGTAATCCGATGTTTTAAAAATATAGGGTTTAAGGTCCATGAACTTATAGCGCATGACCACTACATAAGCGGTAGCCGGATCATGGGGAGACACTTCAATGCTATTGATGATACTTTCGGGTAGGTCAGGCGGGGTTACATTTGCCCAGTTTTGTCCGCCATCCCGGGTTAGGTGGATGAGGCCGTCATCGCTTCCTGCCCAGAGCACTCCCTTTTCGTGCGGCGATTCTACCAGGGCCATCAGGGTGTTATAGTTTTCCCCTCCCGCCGCTTCGTTGGTATACGGGCCGCCGCCTGGCCCCTGTTTGCTTTTATCATTTCGGGTGAGGTCGGGGCTGACCACCTCCCAGCTGTGTCCGCCGTCCCGGGTCCTGAAAACCACATTCCCGGCATGATAGATGGTATTCCGGTCATGGGGAGAGCTGATAATCGGGGCATTCCAGTTGTAGCGATATTTGAAATCTTCAGGGGCAATACTAAGCCCGAGTTCCGGGTATTCCTTTATGCTTTTGCCTTCCCGGGAAGCCTTGACCCATTTTTCAATGATCCCCTGGTAGCATCCTCCGAATACGACTTCGGGATTGTCCGGGTCAAATGCGAGGAAAGCACTTTCGCATCCGGCAACAGAATACCAGTCTTTCCAGTCAATACCAGCATCGTTAGTCCTACTAGCGATGGCAATCGCAGAATTGTCTTGTTGGCCTCCGTAAACGCTGTAGGGCACCAGGTTGTCTGTGATCACACGGTAAAACTGGGCAGTGGGCTGGTTTTGCTGGGAGCTCCAGCTTTTGCCCCCGTTATTGGAAATGTTCGCTCCCCCGTCATTGGAATTGATCATTTTTGAGTTGTCATAGGGATGGATCCATAGGTGGTGGTTGTCCCCATGAGGGGTGGACAGGGGTGTAAATGTCTTCCCGCCATCAATCGATTTGGTCACCGGGGCATTGAGTACATACACCACATTTTCGTTCTGCGGATCGGCAAAGATTTCCATATAGTACCAGGATCGGGCGATATTGATCCTGTCTTTATTCACCTGCGTCCATTTCTTGCCTGCATCATCTGAGCGGTATACGCCGCCTTTGGTCCCTTCGGCTTCAATCACGGCGAATACCCGTTCCGGGTTGGCCCGGGAAACCGAAATTCCGGCCTTACCGAACTCTTCCGGAAGGCCTTCGGTCATTTGCTCCCAGGTATCCCCACCATCTGTGGATTTGTATAATCCGGAAGATGCCCCGCCGGATTCCATGGTCCAGGGGTAACGTCTGTGCTGCCACATAGCAGCGTAGA
>NZ_CEYNTP010000030.1:4463-17011 GCF_982873095.1 Lentiprolixibacter sp.
ATTCTTCATGTCCATGGAAAGGGAAGAGGCCCCTGTATTTGCATTTATATACAGGACTTTTTCCCAGTTTTGTCCCCCGTCTTTGGAGCGGTAAATGCCCCGGTCTTCAGAGGCGCCATACTGTGCCCCTTGTGCAGCAACAAAAATTATGTCAGGGTTTGAGGGATGAATGATCACATCAGAAATGTGTCGTGTAAAATCCAGTCCCATATGCTTCCAGGTTTTTCCTGCATCTGTGGATTTATAGATACCGTCCCCCATGGAGGTCATCACCCCTCGTGCGGCATGTTCGCCCATACCTGCAAAAACAATGTTAGGGTTGCTTTCAGCTACCGCAAGGGCGCCTACTGTACCCGTATTAAAAAAGCCATCAGATACATTCTTCCAGCTAATCCCATCATCGGTGGTTTTCCATATCCCGCCACCGGTGCCTCCCATGTAATAGGTCATGGGTTGCCCAACAACGCCTGTTGAGGTTACCGACCGGCCACCGCGAAAAGGCCCGATATTTCTCCATTTGAGGTGGTGAAACAGGGAGTCGTGTATTCGTATAGCCGGTCCGGGATCTGATTTTCTTTTTCTCCTCTGCGCTTCTCCATGGATAGGGAGAAACATCAGGGCAATACAAACAAGGGTTAGTGTTCTCTTCATAATGTTGGTCTGGTTTATGCGGTATGAATAGGGTTGGTTTTAGTTTTGCCCGCCATTCCGGTTAGGGGACCTTGGTGAGGGCCATTTTCTCGGTTCTCCGGTCCTTGGATTCAAGGGGAGTACAGCTTTCTCCCTTGAGGTTCGCTCCGTATCTTCACTGGCCATATAGGTTAAAATGGCCGTAAGCAGTGCATTGTTCTGTACATCGTCGAATACGATTTTATCGTAGGTATCCAGATTGGTATGCCAAGTGTAATTCCAGTAGCTCCAGCTCAGGGAACTCAGGGAAAATGCAGGTGCACCTTTCGCTACAAAAGAGGCGTAATCGGAGCCCCCTCTTCCCGGGCTTCCGGGGAAGGTGGTTTCAATATGGCGAGTGATGGTGTCAGGTACCGCAGCCAACCATTTACCCAGGTATTTGTAGGCATGTAAAAAGCCCTGACCGGATAATCGAACTACCCGGCCTGTTCCGTTGTCCTGGTTAAAAAGGGCCTGTAACCCCTCAACCACTTCGGGACGGTCCTCTACAAAGGCCCGGGAACCGTTCAATCCCTGTTCTTCACTTCCCCATAAACCTATAATAATGGTCCGTTTGGGATTGGGGTAAACTTTTTTCAGGATCCTTGCAGCCTCCATCATGGTAATGGTGCCTGTTCCATTATCGGTTGCGCCTGTACCGCCGTCCCAGGAATCAAAGTGGGCGGATAGTACGATATATTCATCGGGCAGTTCCTTGCCGGGGATGGTGGCGATGGTATTGAAGGTAGGCACCCTTCCCAATTCCCTGGACTCGGCAACCACTTTTAGCTCCGGGTTAGCCCCATTTTGCGCCATTCTATATAACATGCCGTAATCCTCAAGGGAGAGGTCGATCACGGGTATGGTCTTGGTGTTGGCACTAAATACTTTGTTGGCTCCAAAGGCGTTGGACCATCTGGACTGTAGTATTCCAGCAGCCCCAGCTTTTTCCAGGGCCTGGTTGATCGTTCTGGAGTTGTACCCCGTATTTCGGATATTTTGCCTCCAGGCTTGTGTTTGCGCCTGCCGTGCCTGCTTCATTTTTTCAAATGATTCTTCGGTAGCAAATTCTTCCCAGTTGTAGTCTGGCCTTCCCGTAGGCTGTGGCATGGAAACACATACCCATTTGCCCTTAACGTTAGGGAGCCACTTGGCGAATGCTGTGGAATCCGATACTTGGGGTAGAGTTACCAGGCCGGCAGTAATGCCTTCCGCAGGGGTACTTGGACTCCAGGCAAGTTGTCTTCCGTGTAAGGAAACCACCCTTGGCGACAACAAGTCGATGTGGCAGATCCCACGTTCCCAGCCCCGCCAGGTTCCCCATTCTTCATTCTTAGCTTTGATACCCCATTTGGAGAAAGTAGCTACGGCCCAGTCATGTGCATTTTTCATTTGCGGCGTTCCTACGAGACGCGGCCCGATAACATCCATCAATTCATGGGCAAGGGATGGCAGTTGAGAATTTTCATAAGCTTCCTTCTCCATTTGCGACACTATAGCCGCTGAAGATTGGGCTTTAAGACCAGAGAAGGTAAATAGCAGAAAAGTCAGGCATATAAAATAATTGGATTTCATAGAAGAACAGTGTTTGGTGAAAGTCACCTAAGATAAGAATATTTGGGAAGTTCCCTGCCGATAAAAGGGATACCGGAAAGACACTATATAAATTACAAACGTTTACAAACGAAAATAAATAATTCCCTGCCAGCTCTTTGCGTCATGAGGGTATATGTTTGCCCTGTCGGTAGAAATTGCCGATGGCATTGACTGTTTAACCTTAAAATTTAATTATTATGAACGCACTTAGAAACAAAGTACAGTTGATCGGACATCTGGGACAGGACCCTGAAATCGTAGATCTGGACAGTGGCAAGAAACTGGTCAGGTTTTCCATAGCCACCAATGAGGTATATCGGGATAGTAATGGGGACAAGGTTACGGACACACAATGGCACAACGTGGTGGCATGGGGCAAGACAGCCGATATCGTAGCCCAGTACCTGAGCAAGGGGAATGAGGTAGCGGTAGAGGGGAAGCTGATTCATCGCACTTACGAATCCAAGGAAGGCGAAAAACGCTACGTAACTGAGGTTAGATGCAACGAGCTGCTAATGCTTAGCAAATAAAAAAATCCCCGCCTAATAGCGGGGATTCCTGCTTACACAGCTTATTATAATAAACACTAAGCAACTCGTTTCAATAGATCATAACAGGGACAACGGCTGCATCGTTTCTTTTCACCTTTGCGGTACTTCTTGCAGCATTTGTTCTTGACGTTCTGGCATAAAAGGTTCTTGAGGTTTTTAGGCTTAAGCTCTTTGGTTATTTCCTCTAAATGCTTTAGCTCCTTTTTTACCTTTTTCTTGCCCATGTTATACCGTTTCGGTATAACAAATGTAACTATTTTAATTTATTCTAAATAAGGATAAGCCAAAATTATTCTGCTGTATCGGAGGCAGCACTCTCCACGGTGATCATTTGCACATCCCGGTCAAAGAGATACAATCCTCCTTTATCATTTCCGATCAGATTGATCTTATCAAGGATAGTACGTGCCAGGGCTTCTTCCTCTATCTGTTCTGCAACGTACCACTGGAGGAAATTATGGGTAGCATAGTCTTTCTCTTCCAGGGCTACATGGACCAATTCATTAATGCTTTTGGAAACAAAGATTTCATGATCGTATAATTTCTGGAACATCTTCTGAAACGTACCAAATTCTGTTTCCGGTGCGCTTAATTCCGTAATGTGGGCGTGTCCTCCTCGTTCGTTAACGTATTTGATGAGTTTTAGCATATGCATGCGTTCCTCATCTGAGTGTTTGTACATGAATTGGGCAATACCCTCAAGGCCTTTCACCTCTGCCCAGCAGGCCATTGATAAATATACCTGTGAAGATTCAGCTTCTACCCTGATTTGCTGGTTCAGGGCCGCTTCCATATTTTTTGTAAGCATAGTATTTTAATTTTATCCAAATTTACGAATTCTTTATGGGCTAATTCAATATCGAGATACCCATTAGCCACAATTCGTGGTTCACTTGGGATTAGAGTATCAGAAAAAGATTTTTTGTGCCAGACGGAATGTATTGGCATGGGCTTCCACAATTATCCGTATATCTGGAGAATATCCGCCCCCCATACTGCATTGCAGTGGAATTCCCTCGGCTTTAAAAAAATTCAGCACCTGTTCATCACGGGCCCGGCAACCCGCTAAACTCATAGACAGGGTACCCAGTTTGTCACTCTCCAGGATATCCACGCCGCTGAGGTAAAAGACAAAGTCCGGGGCTGCCTTCTCTACCAACGCCGGTAAAAGGTCCTGTAGCAGATCAAGATATTCCTCATCAGTGGTACCCTGGGGCAGGGGGATATCCCAGTCAGACACCTCTTTCTTAAAGGGATAGTTCTTTGCCCCGTGTACAGAGCAGGTAAATACGGCTGATTCTTTGTGAAATATTTCTGCTGTTCCATTTCCCTGGTGTACATCCAGGTCCAGAATGAGAACCTTTTTTGCAAGACCATTATCTAAAAGGTACCGCGCCCCTATTGCCTGGTCGTTCAGCATGCAAAATGCCTCCCCCCTGTTGCTATAGGCATGGTGGGTTCCCCCCGCTATGTTCATGGCAATTCCGTATTCCAGTGCATAATGACAACCCTTAAGGGTTCCGTCTGCGATGACGCGTTCCCGTTCTACCAGTGCTTCATTCAGGGGAAACCCTATTTTACGGGCATCCCTGGGTGCTATTTTCAGGTTGAGCAGGTCGTAAAAATACTCTGGATCGTGTACAGCAACAATGTGTTTATCATTGGGAATCTCAGGCTCAAAGAAGTTTTCCGGCAAGCAGGTACCTTCATGAAGCAGTTGCTGGGGCAACAATTCATATTTCAACATGGGGAAACGATGCCCCTCTGGCAGGGGATGCCGATATATGGGGTGATAGGCGATTTTCAGCACGTTTACTCCAGGCTAATTTCTATTACATCTGAAACGTATTCTGATCCGTTAACAAGGCCTTCCAGGAAAAGCTTTAGGTCAGGCACTCCGTAATTTTTGATTTTCACACCCAAAGATCCATCTTGCCGGACCTTGAGCTCGGGTTGCCAGTCAATAGTGCCGTACTTCTGGAAAAAGCCGCTTGAATATGAACTATATACCGGATTGTAAAAGCGTTTCTTTTCCTGAAATGCCAGGGGAATTGGGTACGGGGTGTACGATTTAGCAGTGTTAAGACTGGCCCTGCGATAAGGGTCGGTGACGATTTTGATAATTCCTCCACCACCCAGGATACCCCCTCCAACGCCAGAAGGATTGATCTCGATATAATCTACCAGATCCAGTCGAAATTGCCAAAGGATACTGAAATCATTGAGCAAGACCCCGTCAAGGTAAATTATAGGCCGTGCATTGTTGGGGGAATTCGGGTTCCTTGCCGTAATGAAAAATTCCCCGGCATATTCATTAACAATATAGCCCCTTGAATTCAAATACGAGCTCAGGAATTGATTTCTACGTGGATCATCCTCCTCAAAAAGGTCAATTTTCCCGTTAGTATTATTTTTCAAGCGTTCCAAACGCGTCCGGGTCCTGTCCTGAACCACAAGGACTTCATCCAACTGCTGTACTTTTTCCAGGCTTTCAAAGGAGATCACAGGGATGTCTCTTTGTTGGCGCTCTGAAGAGGTTTTACTGCTCAACACAGGAAAGGAAGCTGTGCTAAATTCCGGTACGGCAGAGGGTTTGAACTGAATGAATACTTTTGGAGGCACCAGGCCACCTTTTTTACTAATCTCCGAGATACCCAGTTTTTCATCCGCTAAGGGGAAGAACTGATCCACAGCAAAATCCGTTTTATCCTCGTCCAGCTTAAGCAGTTGAGAGGTGTGGTTACGCGTGGGGAATATATAGAACTGACTCTCCCGCTTCTGGTTTAATTGTACCTTATAGCTCAATCCTTTTTCAAAGTCGAACAGGTATTGCGGGGGTTTGTTAAAAATGGTATTCCAGTCGTAGCTGCTCCATCCCTGGGTTATCAGCAGATTATCCAATTCGAAGGCCTTCTTCGGAGATGGATTCCGGAAATAATAAGCGGCATTTTCAACGGTTCCTTTCAGATAGGGACGCATCAAACTATATGCAGGTAGGTTGTAATGCCCCCTGTAAGAAATCGTATTTCCTGGCAGCACAGACAAGCTAAGGCTATTCCAATTTTCGGGATTGACATCCGCAATCTTAATATCAAGTTCCAGCGAATCCCCTCTATTGGTAAGTTCATGGGTAAGGCCTGATTTAATAATGATCCCGTCCTGGTTAAAATACAATCGCTCCAGGATAGGTTCCCCTTCCGAATTGAAAAGGGTAAATACATTCATCCCCGGGAATAAGTCTGCCTTAGGAATAACGCGGATGAGTTGTTCCTTCCCGTCAAAAGACACGTCCAGGGCCCTGAGGGCGTCTCCATTATGAATCGTTAGGAGATACGAGGCGTTCAGGAATCTTTTATCCTGGAACCTTGCGTTGAAAATCAGTCCGACCTGGTTTCTTAGCTCTTGCAACTTAATTACAATCCCCTGGGATTTCATAGATTCAAGAGGCACTTTGTACTCCTTTTCCTGGTGTGTAAAATGCACAAAATATTGCCTGCCAATTTGTGTGGGAAATCCAAATCGGCCAATACCCATGGCATTCAGTTTAAAATTGGTGACAAAAGTATCCTGATCATCGAAAACTGTTCCTTCCAGGAAAGGCACCCCAAACCCCTGCTGGTCTTTTACAATGGCCCCATATACTATATCGAGACCCGCCACAGCATGCCCACCTTCTGGCAGGAATTGTGCATCAACTTCTGTTTGTAATGTTATCTCTGAATCGGTAGTATCTCTTTCAGGGTCCAGGATTCGGATCTCCTGCTCAAAATAGTTGGGTTCTGAAAAGTTGCGCATCCAGTTCGTGTAAGCCCTAAAACGATAAGTGCCGGTAGTGAACAGACTGTCCAGCTCAATAATCCCTGATCCAACACCCTGTTCAATGCGAATGAGCTGTTTGCTGAGCATCTGATCCTGTTCATTTACCACTGTACAATAGAGGTTGCTGGTTTCAAGGGAAGGAAGTTTTTGATCTTTATCAAAGACATAGGCCTTAAACCCCAGTTGTTCCCCTTTGATATAAGTAGATTTGTTCAGGTGAACGTAAACCACCTCCCTGGGGAGTTCACTGTAGGAGGCAAAACGTTCTGATATATCATTAAAATGCGGATTGCCCTGACCGAATGCCATCAACTGAAAGCAAAGGGTAAGGACATAAATCATCTTTTTCATAGGCAGCTTTTCCGATGTGATAAAGAAAGAAAATTCGGGTTAAAATTAAAAGAATGCTGGTGATTTTAACTGATCACAGCCCCATTATTAACAATGGGTTCATCCGGGTTAAGGAATACGAGTTTGCCTTCCGCATTTTCTGTCATCAGGATCATCCCCTGGCTTTCCACACCCCTAAGGGGCCTTGGCGCAAGGTTGATCAGTACGGTTACTTTTCTGCCAACAATATCGCTGGCTTCAAAATCTTCCGCAATGCCGGAGACAATGGTGCGTGTGTCTAAACCGGTGTCCACTTTCAAAACCATCAGTTTCTTGGTTTTTGGCATTTTTGAGGCCTCCAGGATGGTGCCCACACGCATGTCCATTTTAGTGAAGTCTTCAAAACTTATGGTAGCCTTCTGTTCCATGATTTCTGAATTTTCATTTTCATTCGCTTTTTTGGTCGCTGCAAGCTTGTCTAGTTGCTGCTGTATTTCCTGATCTTCTATCTTCCGGAAGAGGAGTTCGGATTTTCTTATTGTATGTCCGGGAGCGAGCAGGTATTTCTGTGCCTGTAAGGAGCCCCATTTCAGACCACTGATTCCTTCCAAAGCCAGTATTTTTTGCAATTTTTCCGAGGTAAAGGGGAGGAAGGGTTCGCTGAGCACGGATAAGGCGGCAGCTACCTGAAGGCCCACGTAGATGATCGTTTTAACCCGTTCGGGGTCTTCCTTGATCACCTTCCAGGGTTCTTCATCGGCCAGGTACTTGTTTCCCAGTCTGGCCAGGTTCATCAGCTCCTGGCTGCCTTCACGAAAACGGTACCGCTCAAGGGAATCTGCCAGGATATCCGGGTATTTTTTAATTTCGGAGAGCACCTGCTGATCACGTTCGTTAAGGCCGTGGTACTGCGGCACTCCGCCATCAAAATACTTATGAGTCAGGACTACCACCCGATTCACAAAATTCCCGAAGATGGCTACCAGTTCATTGTTGTTCCTGGCCTGAAAATCCTTCCAGGTAAAGTCATTGTCTTTGGTTTCCGGGGCGTTTGCCGTTAAGGTGTAGCGCAGCACATCCTGCATATCCGGGAACTCTTCCAGGTATTCGTGCAGCCATACCGCCCAGTTTTTAGAGGTAGATAGTTTTTGTCCCTCCAGGTTGAGGAATTCATTTGCCGGCACATTCTCTGGCAGGATATATTCCCCGTGTGCCCTGAGCATGCTTGGGAAAATGATACAGTGGAAAACAATATTGTCCTTGCCTATAAAGTGTACCAATTGGGTGTCTGGTTTTTTCCAGTAGTCTTCCCACTCTTTTCCTTCCCGTTCTGCCCATTCTTTGGTTGAAGAGATGTAACCAATAGGGGCGTCAAACCAAACATATAACACTTTCCCTTCTGCATGTTCCAGGGGTACGGGGATGCCCCAGTCGAGGTCGCGCGTAACGGCACGTGGCTTTAACCCATCATCGATCCAGGACTTACACTGCCCGTAAACATTGGGTTTCCAGTCTTTCTTATGTCCTTCCAAAATCCAGGTCCTCAGAAAATCTTCGTAACGGTTGAGCGGAAGAAACCAGTGTTTTGTATCCTTCATTACAGGAACGGCTCCACTTAGAACAGATTTCGGGTTGATCAGGTCGGTGGCATTCAGGGAAGACCCACAATTTTCACATTGGTCCCCGTAGGCTTCTTCATAGCCACATTTAGGGCAGGTGCCTATTACAAAACGGTCGGCAAGGAATTGATGGGCTTCTTCATCGTATAATTGCGCTGTGGTCTCTTCGGAAAAGTCTCCCTGATCGTGGAGTTTCTTAAAAAAAGCAGATGCCGTTTTGTGATGGACCTCGGCAGAGGTACGGGAATAGTTGTCAAAGGTAATCCCGAAATCTTCAAATGATTTTTTAATGATCCCGTGATATTTGTCAATGAGTTCACGGGGGGCTATTCCTTCTTTCTTGGCCTTCATAGGGATGGCCACCCCATGCTCATCACTGCCACAGACAAAGGCTACGTCTTTCCCGATCCCCCTCAGGTACCTGGCGTAAATATCTGCTGGGACATAAACACCGGCAAGGTGGCCAATATGAATGGGGCCATTGGTGTAGGGGAGTGCTGCAGTTATGGTATACCTCGCAGGAGGTGTTTTACTCAGGGCCATAAACAATTACGTTAAGGCACAAAAATAACCAAAATTCATCCCCTTTCCCGCAATAAAAAAAGAAAACCCTCAGGCTTGTTTCCCTGTAATTACCGGGAGTACAACAAAGCTGAGGGTTAAGGTTTTAAAAATTAGGTGATCAGGATACCATGATCGATTTAGACATCTTTCGATCCGATACCTGGATCCGGTAAATATACTTTCCGGAAGAAAGGTGGTTGGGCATGCGTTCACGGATATTTATTTCCGTAGAACCTTCCACCATGATCTCGTTAACCACGGTACCTACTTTTTGTCCGATGATATTAAATAGCTGGATATCCACGTGTGCCGTAAAAGGCATTTCCAGATAGATATGCGGTGCTTCTTTTGTAGGATAGAAGGGCTTGTGGACAATGGCCTCCAGGAGCTCCGGAGTAGGATCTTCCGCAACGGGATCCTCAGGTGTGGGGGGAGTTGGAGGATCATTGTCATAGGCAATGTCCGGAAATTCCACGCCACTACAGTTAAATCCGAGGTTCACCGGATTGTAAGGGTGGTTCAACAGGTGCTGTTCCACCAGCGGGATGGGTACACAGAGCCATTCTGCCAGTACAGTGGCGTACAGGTCCCTGAAATCCATAGTATATTCGAGGTTACCTCTCCCATTGGGATTGTCCAGGGAGGGGTGGTCACCTACAAAGGCACTTCCGTTAAGCCCGGACCCGAAAAACAGGGTAGGGGCTGCCTTACCGTGGTCGGTTCCGTTAGACCCGTTTTCAAAGATTCGTCGGCCAAATTCAGAGAAGGTCATACTCAGTACTTTCTCATCCTGCTGGGTAAAAGCCAGGTCTTCATAGAAGTTGTTCACTGCAATAGACAGGTTAGACATCAGGCGTTCGTGGGCCAGGGGCTGGTTTCCGTGGGTATCAAATCCACCCATAGAAATCATATACACCTTGGTGCCCAGGTTTCCTTTGATCAAACGCGCTAACAGGGCAAGCTGCCGTGCAAAGCCGTTATCCTGATACTGTACCTGGTTCTGTCCCCTTTCGTATGCTTCATGGATCAGGCCTGCGTATTCATAGGTAGTATTGGCTACTCCCCTGAGGAATTTAAGCTGGTCCCCATACATACAATCATTGAACAAGGCCGGATCAAGGCTGTATTGCTGCCCGGTTTGTGCAATTTCTTCCAACTGATCGATGTTTGAGGTCACAAAAGCATAGTTAGTCTCTTCTCCCTGGAAGATCAGGTTCCCGAAGTTACCGATTTGGATCGCTGCCGGTGAGGCCGGGGGATTAATCAGGTAATCGGGGTAAAGGTCTTCAAAATAGCGTCCCATCCAACCCGTATCCAGTCCGGTAAAACCAGTGGTTGTGAGGTCTGTATTCGCATAAATATCCGAGCCGGTAAAGTGGGATAAACTTTGGTTTTCATACCCTACACCGTGAACGGCCTTGAATTGCCCTTCACCCCACAGGGGTTCCAGTGCATTCATATAAGTAGGGATACCAAACTCGTCTGTAAGCTTTAAGATCTTACTTTCCGGGATATAGATATTGGGACGTGCATTGGCATAAGAATCGTACTGTTCTATCGGGATCACGGTACTCAGTCCGTCATTACCCCCTGATAACCGGATCAGGATAAGGATAGAATCAGAATCAGCATTCGCAATGGCCGCAGTAAGCGGTGAGGGAGCGGAAGCTGTGAGCATATTACTTCCAAGCATAAGAGAACCTGAGCCTGCTATGCCCAGCGCTTGTAGAAAGGAACGTCTGCTCCAGTACTTATGTTCCTCATCGTGCTTGTGCTGATCTTTGATATTGATAGGAATATGATTATTACACATAGCAGTAGGTTTTATTTAAGTTGAAACTCAGGTTGTCTGATCAGGTGCATCAACAGGAAGAACACCTGTTGGGGTACTTCAGGGCTTACGGCTAACATCCACAAGCCGAGTCCGCCCGGAGTATAGTCCGGTCCGTAGTAATTTTCCGGCACATCTTCGATTTTAAAAACCGACATGGCGTTTTCGAAGTCCTGCTGGGTCAACAAGCCTTTTGGGGTAAACTTATCAACCAGCGCACTTACCACGATCTCCGGGTTGCTGGTATTACTATCTGCAGGCCCAACCGCATCCATGGCCAGGGTCCTGAATTGTTCCTGGTTATTCTGGAAGTAGGCTTCCAGGAAAACCTCGGAGGTGAGCCACCTTCCGATGATAAAGTTCGTATTGATCCAGGTACGGTCACGTTGCCAACCTGCCACATCAAAGGGGTCAAACATTTCCTGACCCAACATTCGGCTTGTACTCACCACATTGAGCAACAGGTTATCGTCATAACCGAAATTAGTTTCGTTGATGAGTCCCAGATAAATGTCGAACGGGCTTTTGATGATCACTCCAATAGCTTCATCGTCAAAGAAGTGTTCACTCCTGAACAACTGGGACAACACCGGTGCAATTTCAAAATTATTCGTAATAAAGGTGTTGGCCATTCCAGATATTATGGTTTGGGCATTGCCAGCATCGTCATCCGAATCAGGGTGCACAAAAAATTCGTAGAGTTTCTTACATATGAACTGGGCAATTTCATTTGGCCGCTCCTCAAAAAGAATGTCGATGACATCGTCATATCCCCATTCTCCTGTGCGACCTAAAATTGTTTTGGTTCCGGCATCGAACCGCGTTGGGTCGAATTGTACCTGTTCACATCCAAGTTCTCCGCGATTTACATAACCTGTAAGCGCCCGTGAGGTCTCAATGACATCTTCCTCAGTATACCCGTTCCCTTCTCCCAGGGTGAACAATTCATAGAGTTCCCTGGAATAGTTTTCATTAGGGTTGTTGCCATTGTTATAGGCACCATCAAGATAATACAGCATGGCACTGGTGAGGCCAATTTCGCTGACAAAGGTCTTGAAGTTTCCTATTGCATTGCGCTGCAGGCAGTCAATATAATAATACAGGAAAGAGTTACAATCATAGACATCCAGCTCGGTTACAAAATGATTGCTCCAGAAGAAACTGAGGCGGTCCCTCAGGTTATTGTTCAGGAGGGATTCGCAGTAAGCAATTCGCCATTCATCCTGTTGCTGGCGTGCCAATTGCCTCCGTGCATCATCATCTGCAGGGTAGTTGCTGTTGTTCCAATCGGCCCATACAGGAGGGGCCAATGGCGGCATAGTAACGGCTTCATTGATGAGCGCATCAACGAGGGTTCCCGCATTCTGGCCTACAGCCTGGTCGATTGTCTGGACTGAGGCACTGAAGCCCAGCCTTCGGTACAAATGCGCCGCCCTGAGTTTATCCAGGGGTGTGTTGTATGGCGCTAATGTAGAGGTGTTACAATTAACGAAGAATTCCATAGTCTTTTTTAGGCTTTAAGAACGTTCATGTGTTAGGGGCAAGTTCTTAACGGCTAAACCTAATGTA
>NZ_CEYNTP010000031.1:0-16925 GCF_982873095.1 Lentiprolixibacter sp.
ATCAGCAGCCTGCTGTTGATGTCCCCTGCAAGGGAATCAATAAGGGAAAGTGGCGCATGTTCGTCGTCCAGGGCATAGCGCTGGGCGTAAGTGGTTTTGATATCCGGATCCTTTACAAGGGACAATAATTGGAAAAAATCCTGAACAGCTTTATCCCGCTTAAACGGATAAAGCACTACCACATAATCCTTGAGGAGCTGTGCGGTCTGGCGCCTTCCGATTATAGAAGCATTTGTATTGTGTGCCATTTCTCCGCTGACGTGCCCGAGATGCCGCTTCAGCTGAATACGGGCATCGTTCAGGATAAGCCGTTTATAGGAACGATAGCTCCCTGCCTTAATATCGCCAGCAGCTTTCAGCTTGGCCAGCATGGAGATAATGGGAAGTTTGTATTCGGCTATTGTGCTGTATTGAAGGATATCCGGAAACAAGCGCTTGGCCAGGGGCAGGCTGTCCCTGAAAGGAGAAAAGATTTTATCGATTTCCTTGGAATTGGCTGCCAGGGGGAGGTCCTGTGCCAGTAAATCAAGTATGAGCTGTGCAGATTGCAGGTTTTGTCCTTCGGCGATGGCCTGCAGGATCTTGGCCTGTGCCATTGAGTTTTTGAACGACTTTGGATAATGCTCCTTGAAAAATGCCACTACTTTCGGGTCTTCGATAGCCCCTAGTGTAGTGATCAAATGCGATTCTATTTGCTTCTGATCCCGCCCGAACGTATGGTGCCTGAGGTAGAAGACCAATGAGTCTATGTGTTTTTTTTCAAATATGGGATAGCGGTATCCCTTGAGGAGAATACTGTCTTTCTTCCTGAGGGCCGCAAAGAAATCCCGAGTTTTATCTTGTAGCATTTCCCTTCCGATCAGGGTGTCCAATGGAACGAAATTGTCATAGAATTTCTGAACGAACGCACTGGGTGCATTAATCGTATCCACCACCGTCTTAAGCTCATAGAGCAACCCGCCCTTAAGCACATTCTTAACCAGGATCCCACGGGAACTCTTTTTATCAGACAGGGTGTATTGAAACTCAAATATCTTCCCTTCTTTATCTGATTGCCGGGTATTGATGAGGTTAAAATTCTTCTTCTCGTAATGTGATTGCCGGAGCCTCCACACAGAATCGATATTCGAAAAGGCCATCAGGTCATGGGCCTTATTGAGTTCCACAACGATGGCCTCATTGTTTTTGTTCTGATAACGTGATTTCTTGGAATACGCCTCGTATGGTTTTACCTTCTTACTCCTGTTGCGTCCATTCCTGGAGCTTTCTACAAAGTGCTGGGGTTTTATGTTTGACACCGTTGTAAAGAACATGGCGGTATCCACGACTTTTTTAAACGGCGCTTCGTATTTGGCAGGGTTGATCTTAAATGAGCTGAAAAATCTTTGGGCACGGGCACTGTCCTTTGTGGTGCACCCCAATAAATAATAGTCACTTCCCCGGAGGTGGGATTTCAGGTAAAGGCTTTTTCCGTTTTCATCGGCTATAAGGGCCTGTGAAACGAGGCTGTTTTCTTTTGGTTCGCCGTATTGCGGTTCCAAATCGAGGTCTTCATAGAAACGCTGCTGTATCTGTTTTAGTTCAAAGGCGTCTTCCTCCAGGTATTCCACATCATTCAGGGTGGTTTTTTTAAGGAAATAATGCGTGTTGGCATCCGGGTCATAACCCTCAATATACCGGTCCCCAAATCCGGATGGGTTATAGAAGTGATACCAATGAGGCATCAGCAGCTCAAAATCCCCGTAAGCTGAATGTACCTTTGAATAGACAATATCCGCTTGTTTAAATTTCAGGCTTTTGAAAACCTGGTCACCGTAAACAGATACATAGTTCCCAGGACCTGCCATTTTCAGGATCAGGATCTCAAGGGGAGTAGAGAAGATCTGATAGCGTTGCTGATCCCCATTTTTTAATTCGTTTCGAATGTCCAGGCCCGGGTATCCTGATTTTGATATATTTCGTTTCGCTGTGATTTTACCGGGGATGTTTTCAAACAGCATTTGATCCATATCCCGGAGGTCCGGCAATTCGCCCTTGTTCAGGAAGCGGAAACTCGGGATACGGTGAATAATGACGTAACTCCCGTTGGCCAGGTCCGGTGCCACATAAGTAGCCTTATTCCCCAGCTCAACAGGATAGAGTTTATTGGGAAGTGCTACGGAAAAGAACCCGTCTTCTGCATCATAGCGGCGCAGCGTATTTTTTCTGATCTTGGATTCCACCTTTTCTTTTAGTGCCTTACCCTTTTTCGTCGCATCTGACGTCAGCGGGGTTACCGTGTACCCTTTGGCCCTCAGGAGGGCAATCACCCCTTTATCTCCCGCCAGGTGTGCCGCTCCAATACCAGCAAATACTTTGGCCTGATGCATCACGGAATCCAGTTTTTCCGCCATTTGCTCATTGCGGAGGTAAAGCATATTCTGTCGGTAGTACTCCGTGTACATGGCCTTGTCTATGGAATCCAGCAAGCTGATGTTCCGCTCCCGGTAGGCATCCTGCATGAGATAGGTGAGGTCTTGCTTTTCCATCATTTTCTGCAGCCACTCATCCGGTTTTTGTTTCATCGCATTCTTACTGGCCCGGCCAACTAATGCATTGGCAACTTCAAGGTCCTCCAGGGCAATTACAGGCTTATTGAACTTTGCCCCGGCCCTGTAGATAAACATGTCCAGGTAGGTGTCCTCCTCGAAATTCTGATTGTATTCGTTGGTGCGGTAAAGGATATTGTTCACTAACCGGTCCTCGGATGCCAGGAACTTCGCCAGGTCCCTTTTCTCCGGGGGATGGAATTGGAAAGCACGGGAATAAAATCCTTTGGGCCTGAACCCATAACCCGGGTGATAACGACCGGCAGCCCGGTCTGTATCGGATTCCAGCCATGTGCCCGGATCGGATTCCAGGGCCACCATTTCGCTGGCGAGAAGGGCTTCGTAGAAAACATCGTCGAGGTGAAAGGCAATTTTCTTGCTCACGTGCATGGTTCCGTAGAGGTAGGAGCTTTTTTCCAGGCCGTTACCCTGGATTTCCCACAGCAGGCTGTTGGGTTCCTGGGCATTCAGGGCCATGAAAAGGCAAAGCAAAAGTCCTGTGCAACACGTGCGCATTATCGATGTCGTTTTTGGTTTGTTTATAAACCGGTGCAGGTGTGGCACCCGCTTTTTTATTCCCTCCCCTTGTCAGGGGAAACATCCCTCAGGGCGGTTACTCCATAGGGAAAGCTTATGTAGGCATCAAAAAGTAATCTCCTATTTTCAACGCAGATTACAGGTAAGTAGTATTTTTGCGCTGTTAAAATAGTACGGGGGTAAAAACCCGGTGCCGTGCCTAAATATAGAAGCAATAATCATAAAATTTCACGGGCTTAACAAAAATTTCTTATGAAAAAGGGAGTATTACTGGTTAATCTGGGGTCTCCGGATAGTCCTACCCCAAAGGATGTAAAACCTTATTTGGACGAATTTTTAATGGACGAAAGGGTCATTGATGTACCCAAATGGTTGAGGAATATATTGGTGAGGGGAATTATTCTGCAGACCCGTCCAAAACGGTCGGCCAAGGCCTATAAAAAAATATGGTGGGACGAAGGTTCACCCCTGATCGTCATCTCTGAACGCTTTAGGGATAAAGTAAGTGCAGAGCTATCGCTACCAGTAGCGTTGGGGATGCGCTACGGGTCGATGAGCATCGAAAAAGGCCTTGCCGAGCTGAAAGCGGCAGAAGTTACTGATGTATTGCTCGTTCCCCTATATCCGCACTATGCCATGTCTTCCTATGAGACCGTTGTGGTAAAAACACTGGAAGTACAGCAAGAGAAGTTCCCGGGGATGAAGATCACAACCCTGCCGGCCTTTTATTCCAATGAGGACTATATCAAGGTGCTCTCAGACAGTATTGCCGATGGCTTAAAGGATTTTGAATATGACCATATCCTCTTTTCCTATCACGGAATACCTGAGCGGCACATCCGGAAATCAGATCCCACCAAATTCCATTGTAAGATCGATGGGACGTGTTGTACTACAAATTCTGTAGCCCACTATACCTGTTACCGGCACCAATGCTACGATACTACGGAACGTGTGAAGGCGCAGATGAATTTGGAAGAAGACAAGGTGAGTTCTTCGTTTCAAAGCCGGCTTGCCGGTGACCCATGGCTTAAGCCGTACACCGATTTTGAATTTGAACGCCTGGCTAAAGAAGGCAAAAAAAGGCTGGCTGTCGTAACCCCAGCCTTTGTGAGCGACTGTCTGGAGACCCTGGAGGAAATTGCCATGGAAGGGCAGGAACAATTTGAAGAAGCAGGGGGGGAACACTACAAGCACATCCCCTGCCTCAACGATTCTGACGCCTGGGTGGCCCTCATGGTAAAGTGGATCCGAAATTGGGAGCATGACCAATCCCTACCAGTGTAATGGCCAGGGTGTCCTCAGATCAGCTCGGGACGGAACCCATCGGCAGGTTGCTGGTTCGGCAGGCAGTACCTGCATCTATCGGTATCCTGGTGATGAGCCTGAATATTCTGGTGGACACCATCTTTGTAGGGAATTGGATAGGATCTATAGCCATAGCGGCGATCAACGTAGTATTACCGGTTTCCTTTTTTATCGCAGCCCTTGGGATGGCCATAGGGATTGGAGGAAGCAGTGTTATTTCCAGGGCGCTGGGGGCCGACAATAAAGAAAAAGCCCGCTTAACCTTTGGTAACCAGATCAGCCTGACCCTCCTCGTAACCATCTCCATGGTGGTCCTCGGCCTCTACTATATCAACGAGTTAATTCCGGCATTCGGGGGCAAAGGGCTCATTTTTGAGCCTGCTAAAATCTACTATACCATCGTGTTGTATGGGGTGCCCTTCCTTGCCCTCTGTATGATGGGCAATACGGTAATCCGTGCAGAAGGGAAACCGCGGTTTGCCATGATTGCGATGATCATCCCCTCTGTTGGGAATTTGGTACTGGACTATATTTTCATCTATCTGCTGGATTGGGGCATGCATGGAGCTGCCTGGGCGACCACAGCAGGCTACCTCCTTTGTTTTGGCTACATTATATATTTCTTTCTCTCCCCGAATTCCGAACTAAAGATACAGGGCCATCACTTCCTCCTCAGCCGTAATATTCTGCGGGAAATAGGCGCCCTTGGCGTGGTTACCCTTTCACGACAGGCGGTGACCAGTATTACCTATTTGTTGATGAACAACATCCTGTTTAACCTTGGAGGAGAAGCGATGGTGGCAGTATATGCGATCATAGGAAGGATGCTGATGTTTGCCTTTTTCCCGGTATTCGGGGTCACACAAGGCTTCCTTCCCATTGCCGGTTATAATTACGGGGCCCACCGGTATATCAGGGTAAAGGAATCGATCTATACAGCGATCAAATACGCTTCCTATATGGCCACCCTGGTCTTCCTGGGACTTATGATTTTTCCCGATGCCATAACGGCCCTCTTTCTCAGCAACCGGCCCGATATTTCTGAACAGGAACTCCTCACCAATGCTTTTGTCGCCGCACATACCCCTTCTGCGATGCGATGGGTGTTTGCCGCTACTCCCATAATTGCCCTTCAACTTATTGGTGCTGCCTACTTCCAGGCCGTTGGCAAGGCTGTCCCGGCCCTTCTCTTAACCCTAACCCGACAGGGATTCTTCTTCATTCCCTTAATACTCATTTTGCCCTCCTTTATGGGGGAACTGGGGGTTTGGATCTCTTTCCCCATAGCTGATGTGTTGTCTACCCTGGTTACCGGATTTTATTTGAGAAAAGAGGTAAAATCCCTGCTGCAGATCGCCAGCTAGTAGTACACCCTCCTTTTTATTTGCCTGAATTTTTTTGAGCTGCATGCATGCTGCGGCTGCCCCCTATATATTCGAGCCACATTACTGCCATGGTTTGATGAATAGAGAATTTAGTTGTAACGAAAAACAAGAAAAATGAAAATGAAGGTGTATAAAATAAAAGGGAAATTGATCAAAAAGAGGATGATCGGACTAGCAATAGTTCTGCTGTACTTTGGGGGAGTAGGTTGCCAAAAGCACGCTGATACGCCGGAATACAAAAATGTGGAAAGGGAATTGGCATTGGACGGACTGGAATCCGCTTTAAAGGAATCTGCTTTCCTTTTTAAGAATGCGGGCAGGAAGGGAATTACGGAAAAGGATGATGCTGTTAGGTCAGCCCTGAACCCTGCCCTGGAACAAAGCAGGAAACTGTTGCGGACTTATGGGATAACGGATGATTTCCTCAATAGGGAATTTAAGGACCCCAACGATCCCAGGATTATCCTGGCGGGCCTTTGTTTTTTATCAGCGGAAAGACAGCAGGGGCACGCCCGATCCATTAACCGCGCACAAATCTTTGACTTAAGACTATTTGCCCAGCAGAACTCCCTGAATGAAGCACAACCAGACTGGATGGAGTGCATGCTTATCGCCGTGGGGGTGGATGCCATAGTAGAATTTCTCAAGGGTAATATCACTGAAACGCTGGCAAAAAAAGCCATAAGGAAAATTGCTTCCCGAACTCTGGGATGGGTTGGCGTGGCGCTTGCCCTATATGAATATGGAAATTGTATGGGTTGGTACTAATACGGGTGAGATGAAAAAATTCAGATACAGAGGCACCATGCCAAGGCTCCTGTTATTTGCTTTCCTGATACTAAGTGGAGGCTGGCATTTTGCTAAAAATGGATTCGATGAAGTACGACCAGAAGAAATATGGTTAGGTATTGTTTTGTTAGTTGCACTGCTGGGTTCGTTGATCCTGAAGCTCTCTGTGAAAAGAAAGCCGAAGGAGTAACTGCCAGCGGCAGGGGTTAGTGAGGGAGGAGGCCTTCGAATAAATTTCGGAGGCTTTCTTTTTTATCCTGTTAACAGGAGACACAAGGCTTACAGCAAGTTATAAAAGGGAATCAGTTTTTATTCATGAGCTTCAGGATTTGCGCTACTGGTAATTCCTTAACCTCATGATTGTCCCTGCCTTCCATTGTTTCAGCTGCAAAGAGGGAGTTAATAATGGCTTCTTCCGTGGCTTCGATCGCAGCCAGGAAGAGAGGGCTCATCGCATCATTATTCAATACTTGTACTGTTCTAACCGGACTTTCTGCCGCATACGGTACTCGGTTTTCCCGGTAGGTTGAAAAAGCAATGACATAATCGCCGCTTCCATTGGAGGTGATTCCCCCCGTACGGCCCAGACCTAAAATTGCCCGCTTGGCAAGCCTTTCCAAATTCCTGGCCAGGATGGGCGCATCGGTTGCCACGACAATCATACAGGAGCCGTCCGCGTCGTACATAAAATTCTTACTGTAATTGTTCAGCTGCTTGCCCACGGGCGTTCCATTGATTTTCAGGACACCTCCAAAATTGGACTGCACAAGCACCCCTACTGTGTATCCTCCTACTTTTTCCGGGAGTACGCGGGAGGCCGTTCCAATTCCCCCCTTATATCCGAAGCAGACCGTACCGGTTCCGGCACCCACGTTGCCTTCGGCCACTGCTCCCCCGGTAGCTTGCCTGATGGCCTCCAGCACGTCTTCTTCCTTAACATGCCGTCCACGTATGTCATTCAGAAAGCCGTCGTTGGTTTCCCCGGCCAGGGCATTTACAGATCTTACCTGTTCATTGCCTTCCAGGTTCAGGGTATAGGAGATAACCGCATCCATAGCAGTCGGGACGCTAAGGGTGTTGGTCAGGACCACCGGGGTTTCCAGGACCCCCAGTTCTTTCACCTGGGTGGAACCTGCGAGTTTGCCGAACCCATTTGCTACATAAATAGCCGCAGGTACTTTTTCCTGAAATAGGTTACCGGAGTGGGGCAAAATAGCCGTTACTCCGGTACGGATATGCTGTTCCCTGATCAGCGTGGTATGCCCTACCAAAACCCCGGGAGTGTCCGTAATGCTATTCAAAGGGCCAGGCTGCAAAACACCAATTTCAATCCCCAGGTCCCTGGCTCTGGGTTTTTGGGCATGCGTGGAGTAAAGAGACATCAGCAGTAGTACAATACTTATCCAACAATAATGGGAATACCTTTTTGAGTAATCCATGCTACCTATATATGCGATCCAATCTGTAAGGTATTATTTAATTGAACTTAAAGTGGGATCCTCACTCAACTGGTCTACAGCGCATTTCCAGCTGCCATCTTCCTGTTTTTTCCATATGGTAACGGTTCTGAAGTATTGCGTCATTGGATTTCCCAGGGAATCATTCATGGTAAATGAGGTTTTTTCCAGTAAATAACCCAGGTCTCCGCTGGAGGAAACATAGGCTTCGTAAGGCTCCCACATTACTTTGAATCCTGGAATTTCGGATGTTCCCTCAAGCATTTCCATGATCGCCTCATGCCCCCGCATCATGGGTTGTCCTGATTGTGTTAATTGCGCATCCTCTGTCCAGTAGCTCAGGTACTCTTCATTGCTCTGGGATTGTGCCCATTCCCTGCTTATGGCCATTAATGCTTCGGCTTCAGCAGCCTGGTCAATCTGTTTTTTCTCCTGGCAGCTCATGATCAGCAAGCCACCCAGCAGTAAATAAAGTGTAGTCTTCATGATTTTTGGTTTAGTTGTTTAATAATTCAAAGATATTTAGTGTTTTATGCCCTATAAGTTACGCGATTATTCCAATCCGTATCATAAAAAGGGCACATAATCCTCAAACCCTATTTTTCGGGAAGTGTAAATGCCATATAGGTAGCACCGGAAGGTGTTCCCATTTTACCTCCCCCACAGGCGATTACCACATATTGTTTCCCACCTATTTCGTAAGTGGCTGGAGTGGCGTAACCCCCGGCAGGTAATTTCGTTTCCCAAAGTGTTTCCCCATTCTTCATATGGATAGCCCTGAATTTTTCATCCCGGGTCGCTGCTATGAACAAAACCCCACCGGCAGTGATCACAGGACCGCCATAATTTTCGGTACCGCTTACGGGATACTCGGGATCGTCAAAGCCTTTTTCATGACCCAGCGGAACCTGCCACAGGTATTCACCTGTATTTAGGTCCAGGGCATTTAAAGTACCCCATGGAGGTTTTACCACAGGATACCCCCTGTTATCTTTAAAACGGCCGAAGCCCACCATGGCATAGGGAAGGGTGGTATTCTTTTCAGCACGGTGATCGTCAGCTTCAGACGATTCCATGCCGGTTAAATAGGCGGAAATCGCTTCCACCTCTTCCTGGTCAATATTAGGCATCCCAGGCATTGCTCCCTTTCCCTTGCTAATTATGTGAGATATTTCATTTTGGCTGTATTTTTCCTCGATGCCCCGCAGTCCTGGAATAGCGTCTACCCCCTGAAGCTCCCCTCCATGACAGCGCGCACAATGGACGCGGGTTAAGCGGGTCCCGGGAGATAAGCCAGCCCCTGCCCCTTCCACACGTGCCATACGCACTATCCAGGCCATTTCATTGGCATTTACATACATAACCCCACTTCTGGGATCCACTGCGGCGCCCCCCCATTCCGCACCCCCGTCGGCTCCTGGGTACAGGATTACCCCGGTAGTGTCAATGGGAATAAACTGACCCTGGGAAGTAACTTGTTCCAGCTTTTCTTTTACGGTTGGAGGTGAAATGTTCTGCTCTTTGTCGATAAAGTCATCCACGAATGCCGGCTGGTTGGGAGCATATAGATCTTCCACCTCCACGCGTTGGCGTGCAAAGGGTGCTGGAATAAGGGGGAGGGGTTGGGTTAATGCTGCAGTATCCCCTTCCAGGGTTGTACCGGGAAAAGGAAATTCTTTGATTGGGAAAAAAGCTTCTCCGGTAAGACGGTTAAAAACAAAAACATGACCACTTTTTGTGATTTGTGCTACTGCAGGGATCAACGTACCGTCTTTTTCCAGGTCGATGAGGTTGGGAGGAGCAGGTAGATCGCGGTCCCAAAGGTCGTGGTGCACCATTTGAAAGTGCCATAAGCGTTCACCTGTAGCCGCGTTCAATGCAATCAGGCTGTTTGCAAACAGATTGTCACCTATCCGGTCACCTCCGTACCAGTCAAACGCTGCAGAACCCGTTGGCACATATACAATACCGTTGTCTTCATCCAGAGCCATTCCCGCCCAATTATTGGCGCCCCCAGAAGTTTGATACGCGGTCTTAGGCCAGGTATCATAGCCGTATTCCCCGGGTTGTGGGATGGTATGGAAGATCCACACCAAATCTCCGCTGAGTACGTCATAGGCCCGGATATGCCCCGGGGCGGCACCCGGTGATTCGGAGGTGCGATGACCTGTAATCAATAAATTCTGGTAGATTACGCCGGGCGTGGTCATCACAATGGGAACTTTTTTGGGATCCCTGCCCAGGCCCTGCCTTAGGTCTATATATCCTTCTTTTCCAAAGGTGGTGATTTGATTTCCGCTGGCGGCTTCCAATGCGTATAACTGGTAACCTGAAGCGTAGAAAAGACGTTGGTCATTGCCGTTTTTATCTGACCAGTAAAGGAGACCACGGCTTAAGCCTAATCCGGTATGGTCTTTCCCTGGTGGTTGAAATTCCCATTTCAGGTTCCCATTAGCGGCATCCAGGGCAAAAAGGGCGTTGGTGGGGCTGATCCCATAAAGGGTGCCACCTATGATCAGGGGATTGGTTTGTATCTGTGTATTCCGGCCTTCAGGAATTTCACCGCTCACATAGCTCCAGGCGGGAACGAGTCGGGAAACATTGCTGGTATCTATTTCAGAAAGGAGGGAGAAGTGGGTGCGTTCGGGGTCACCGAGATAATGTGCCCATGATTTATAATTAGGATTTTCCAGCACTTTTTTGCTGAGGGAACTCATGTTAAAATTCCCCTCACCACTTCTTGAGCAGCTGCTGAGCAGCAAGCAAGCAAGTGGGAACAGTGTAATAAATATGCGCAGATTCATTCATCTGTATTTAAGGGAACAACTGCTATGGCCTCAATTTCTATCAGCCATTCCTTCCTGGCCAGGGCTTGGACGCCAACTAGGGTACTTGCCGGCATTTTTTCATCGCCAAGCAATTCCTTTCGAAGGTCCCTGAAAAGGTCCAATTGGGCTTCTTCGTAACCTACAATATAGGTGTTCATCTTTACGATATCCCCAGTGCTGGCATCCATTTTTTCCAGTAACCCCTTGAGCCGCCCAATAGCCGACCGCATTTGCGACTCCAGATCCGGTCCGTCCCCTATTTGTCCCGAAACATATATGGTTTTGTGATCAGCTGATGTGATCACCACAGCTTCCGAATACCCGTTGTGCTGATCAACGTAGGTCTTGGTGATCCCCTTGGATTGAGCATGATGCTCGGGAGCCCGTTCGCAGGCAGAGGCCAACATCAAGAACATTAAAAACAGAGATTTATAAGCATATGGAAGTCTCATGGTGTTCTGGATTTTGTTTGGATACAGATTTACACGCTTATGAAAAGTACTAAATCTTTAGCTTCCATGCCCGCCTTAATACCGTTTATTATCTGCCTCTTTTTCCCTACATTTAGTGCCGACTAACGCAAAAGAACACCAAATGAAACGCTTACCATTACTGTTGGGGATGGCTATCCTCACCTTTTCCTTACTACCGGAATCCATAAATGCACAAAGACGCAAAAAAACTGCTCAGGCAACCGTTACGTATCCGGAATCTCTCTATTCCAGTATGCAATACCGCCTTGTTGGCCCCTTCCGGGGAGGCCGGTCAGCTGCAGTAACAGGAGTTCCCGGGGAACCCAATTTATTTTATTTTGGGGCTACCGGAGGAGGAGTTTGGAAGACCACAGACGGGGGCCGAAGCTGGGAAAATATATCGGATGGCTTTTTCGGAGGAAGTATTGGTGCTGTTGAAGTGGCAAAAAGCGACCCCAATGTTATTTATGTCGGGGGAGGTGAAAAGACCTTAAGGGGGAATGTTTCCTCCGGGTATGGAGTTTGGAAGACGGTAGATGCCGGTAAGACGTGGAAATCTGTCGGTCTCGAAAAAAGTCGGCATGTGCCCAGAATACGCATACACCCAGACAATCCGGATATTGTTTATGCCGCCGTTCTTGGAAACATCTATAAGCCCACTCCGGACCGGGGAGTTTATAAAAGTACAGATGGAGGGGCCACATGGAGGCAGACCCTTTTTGTAAATGATCAGGCGGGTGCAGTGGATCTGGTAATGGACCCCAATAACCCCAGGATCCTCTATGCTTCTACCTGGCGGGCCAAGCGTACCCCATACAGTCTGAGCAGCGGGGGTGAAGGATCAGCATTGTGGAAAAGTACAGACAGTGGTGAAAGCTGGACCGAGATCTCAAAGAATGAGGGCTTTCCACAAGACACTCTGGGAATTATAGGCGTATCCGTGGCGCACAAAAATTCAGATCGCGTATGGGCCATCGTTGAGAATAAAGACAAAGGAGGATTGTATCGATCGGATGACGGGGGTAAAAAATGGACGTTAGTTAACAGTGAACGAAAACTTCGCCAAAGGGCCTGGTACTATACCCGCGTATACGCCGACACGGAAAATGAAGATGTCGTATATGTTTTAAATGTACGCTATCACAAATCAACCGACGGGGGAAAGACATTCAAGACTTTTAACGCTCCTCACGGAGATCATCATGACCTGTGGATCTCTCCGGAAAACTCTAAGCGTATGATCATCGGTGATGATGGAGGGGCACAGGTGTCCTATGACGGTGGGACCACCTGGAGTACGTATTACAACCAACCTACAGCCCAATTTTACAGGGTTACCACGGACAATGATTTTCCCTATCGCATTTATGTGGCGCAACAGGATAATTCCACCGTCAGAATTAGGCACCGAAGCGATGGATCCAGTATCGGGGAAGATGACTGGGAGCCCACGGCAGGAGGGGAGTCTGCCCATATCGCGGTAGACCCAACTAATAATGATATCGTATACGGTGGGAGCTACGGGGGCTTTTTAACCCGTGTGAACCATGAAACGAACACAGTCAGGGCAATCAATGTATGGCCTGATAACCCCATGGGCTATGGTGCTGAAGGGATGAAATATCGCTTCCAGTGGAATTTCCCCATAATTTTCAGTAAGCATGACCCTAAAAAACTCTATACCTTTTCCAATCATGTACACATGAGTACAGATGAAGGGCAAAGCTGGAAATTACTGAGCGGAGACCTCACACGAAATGACCCTGATAAACTGGTTTCCAGCGGAGGGCCTATAACCCAGGATAATACAGGGGTAGAATATTACTGTACCATATTTGCAGCCAATGAAAGCCCGATGAAGGAAGGCCTGATTTGGGTGGGGAGCGATGACGGGCTTGTTCATGTCACCCGGGATGGCGGGGCGTCCTGGCAAAATGTTACCCCTCCGGGTATGCCGGAGTGGAGCATGGTGAACAGTATTGAACCTTCTGCCTTTGATGAAGGGACCTGTTACCTAGCAGCCACTCGATACAAACTGGGAGATTTTACCCCGTACTTATATAAAACTACGGATTACGGGAATACCTGGACGCGGATTACCAATGGCATCAAGAGTGAGCATTTCACCAGGGTACTCCGTGAAGATCCCAAAAGAAAGGGCCTCTTGTATGCCGGAACAGAAACAGGGATGTATATATCTTTTGATGATGGCGGAAATTGGCAACCCTTCCAGCTCAACCTGCCCATTGTTCCCATAACAGATTTGGCCATTAAAGACAACAACCTTGTGGTTGCTACCCAGGGGAGGAGTGTCTGGATCCTGGATGATCTCACGGTGCTGCATCAGTTAGACAACAGCAAGAAAACGGCCTCAAGCATTCTCTTTGCCCCCAAAGATGCCTATCGTACCAAGGGCAGGGCAGCATCTACTCCTTCAAAGACGGCAGGACAAAACCATCCCAATGGAGTGGTGACGCATTTCTATCTAAGGGATTTTGATAAGAAAGACAGTATTGCCCTTACCTATACCACTGTACAAGGGGATACCCTGGGCAGTTTTAGCACCTATGCAAAAGACAAAAAGAAAACCCTTAAGGCAAAGAAAGGAGGAAATACCCATGTATGGGATACCCGTGGTAAAGGAGCGGAGAGGCTAAAAGGCATGATCCTTTGGTGGGCAAACCTCAACGGAGCCAAGGCAGTTCCCGGAGATTATCTTGTGCACCTGAATGTTAATGGGGAGACCCAAACCCAGCCTTTTAAAATTATCCCGGATCCGAGGGCTGAGGTTTCGGTGGCTGATATGAAGAAGCAATATGATTTCATCACCGAGGTGAATACCACCGTGGACCGTGCACACCAATCCATTAAGAAAATCAGGAAGATCTCCACGCAACTCGATACATTCATGAAGCAATATGCCGATGACGAACGTACAAAGGAGTTACGCGAGAAAGCCAAAAAAATGAAGTCTGATTTTGAGGCAATAGAAAAGGCACTGTACCAAACGAAGAATCGAAGTGGTCAGGACCCTTTGAATTTCCCGATAAGGCTGACGAACAAACTTGCTCATTTGAACAGCCTGGTCTCCATCGATGATTTTCCTCCTACAGCGCAGGACATGCAGGTGAAAAATGAACTGTCTGCAAAGATCAGGGAACAGCTTACTGCTTTTGATCAGCTTGTGGACCAGGAAATCTCGAGTTTCAATGAGGCCTTCAATGCCTTGAAATTGAATTATCTGTTTATTGAAGAATAGTGCCCTGAAAAAACTTATTTGAAATGATTATGAAAAAGCAATTCTTGCTTCTGGCAATAGGTTTGGCCCTGACCACCGGACTGGCCCAAACGGCATCAGAATATTTTGCCCCCTTAAAGTATCGGAACATTGGCCCATACAGGGGTGGCAGGTCTGTAACGGCTACCGGAGTAGTAGGTGATCCCCTAACCTATTACATGGGGACCACAGGGGGTGGTTTATGGAAAACCCGGGATGCCGGGCAACGCTGGGAAAATATTTCCGATGGGTTCTTTGAAACCGGATCCGTCGGCGCGGTTGCTGTTTCTTCATCACATCCCAATGTGGTCTATTGCGGCATGGGGGAACACGCTCCGAGAGGGGTGATGACTTCCTACGGAGACGGGGTGTATAAATCCACAGATTCTGGAAAAACCTGGAAGAAGATCGGCCTTGATAAAACCCAGCACATATCACGTATCATCATCCACCCGGATAACCCGGATGTAGTATATGTAGCCGCTCAGGGGGCCCTTTACGGTCCCAACCCGGAACGTGGGGTATATAAAACGACAGATGGAGGCGATAATTGGGAGCGGATTCTATTTGTAAATGAACTAACAGGCGCAGTAGAGTTGTCCATGGATCCTTCGTCCCCGGGGATACTCTATGCGGCCATGTGGGAACACCAGCGGACCCCGTTCAAAGTAATCAGCGGTGGCCCGGGCAGTGGCTTATACAAGTCTACAGACGGGGGGGAGAGCTGGAAACAAATTCACAAAGGATTACCTGAAGAAAAAGGAAAAATGGCTATAGCCGTAAGTCCTGCAAACCCTGATCGTGTTTATGCACTGATCGAAAGTGACTCGGACAAGGATAAGGGAGGGCTGTTTGTCTCAACCGATGCAGGCGCTTCCTGGCGTATGGTGAGTGGTGATAACCGACTGGTACAAAGGGCATGGTATTATATTGAAGTATTTGCTGACCCCAATGATGAGCATACGGTCTACGTGCTAAGTGCGCCGGCCCTCAAGTCCATTGATGGCGGCAAAACCTGGGAGCGGTTACGCGGGACGCACGGGGATTTCCACGATTTGTGGATCAACCCGTCTGATTCGGAAAATATGGTGATCGCCAATGATGGAGGGGCAGCTATAAGTTTTAATGGCGGCAAAACCTGGTCTACCCAGTCCAACATGCCAACAGCTCAGTTTTATCGTGTAAATGCAGACAACTTGTTCCCTTACAATCTTTACGGGGGACAACAGGACAACACCTCCGTGCGTATTGCCAGCTTGTCTGCAGGGCGATGGAGTATTGGGGAACAAGACTGGACCTATTCGGCAGGGGGTGAGAGTGCCTTTCTGGCATTTGACCCTGATAACCCCAGGTATGTAATGGGAGGTAGTTATCTGGGCACTATTGAAGCCCTGGATATGCATTCCAAATCCGGGACCAAGGTCATGGCCGCGCCCATTCAGTATTTGGGCAGAGCGGCACGTGACATGAAATACCTGTACAACTGGAATGCACCCATTATCTGGTCACAACACGAACCGGGCACCTTTTACCATTGTGCCCAGCTGGTACTGCGGACACGGGATATGGGACTTACCTGGGAGGAAATCTCCCCGGACCTGACCCGTAATATGGATGAAAAACAGGGCAAAGGAGGAGGGCCTTACACGAATGAAGCTGTGGGGGCCGAAAATTACGGTACAATAGCCTATATGATCGAATCGCCCCATGAAGCTGGTGTATTCTGGACCGGAAGTGACGATGGCCTTGTGCATATTACCCGGAATGGAGGGGAAACATGGGAAAATGTCACCCCAAAAGGACTGCAGGAGTGCCTTGTGAATGCCATTGACATTTCTCCTCATGATCCTGCAACAGCTTACATAGCGACTACCAGATATAAATTCAACGACTATACACCGGCCATGTACAAGACCACGAATTATGGCAAATCATGGACGAAGATAAGCGAAGGTATCCCATATGGTGCTTTCACCAGGGTAGTCCGCGAAGACGGTACCCGGAAAAACCTGCTATACGCTGGTACGGAAAAAGGGATATACATTTCCTGGAATGGAGGCCTGAAGTGGGAACCTTTCCAACTCAACCTTCCGGTTACCCCGATAACCGATCTTAAAGTGCATCAGGGAGATCTCCTGGTGGCTACCTCTGGCCGGTCCTTCTGGATCCTGGATGACCTCGAAGCATTGGCACAATACGTCCCAAATTCAGAGGGCCTTTCGGTTATGCAACCTGCAGTAACGTATAACGGTAGCTGGGGAAGTCCACTGAGCGGTAATGCCG
>NZ_CEYNTP010000032.1:0-6596 GCF_982873095.1 Lentiprolixibacter sp.
ATGTTAGTTATGGTTTTAAATGTAGCAAATTCCCATTGGGAAAGAAAGGGGTTAAAAAAGTAAGATGGGATTTATCCCTCCCTTAGTTTGGCATAGCGATGCTCGTCGTATACTTGTCCGCTTTTGAAGACTGACCTCCGGAAGATCCCTTCCTTGCGATATCCGTTTTTCTCCAGTGCCTTCATGGAGGCAAGGTTATATTCGAATACTCCGGCATAGATACGTTCCAGGTGCAGTTCCTCAAAACCATATTGGGTCATCAGGGCAATGGCCTGTGTGGCTACTCCTTTACCCCAAAAAGGCTCCCCGATCCAGTACCCGATTTCCGCACTGATGCGGTAGACATCCTCTTGCGGGACCAGGCTGATCACCCCGCAAAATTTATCGCTACGATCTACTATGGCAAAGGTGAGGGCAGGGGTTTCATCTTCTCTGCTGCTGATAAAGTCCCTGGCGTTTTCTTCGGTATAGGGATGGGGAAACTGGTCGCGTACCCGGTCCCAGATCTTTTTGTTGTTGGCCAGCCGGGCCAGGGGTTTGGCGTCAGCAGGAGTAAGCGGCCTTAAGTTAATACTAATCACAACTATTTGGATTTACGGCGATCATCACACCAGATTTGCTACCAGAAGAGCAGCTGAAATGATGATAAATAGCAGGAAGATATATTGTTTACTATTCATACTACTTCTTATTTTTCTTTAGAAGACCAATCAAAATGTTAAGGGGAAAAAGCAACTGCCCCGCAACCGTTAATGCAAACAGGATTATTATGGAATACGTGAGCTGGTCCTTATAGTGAAAATCATATATAGAGGCGCTGTACCATTGCGTAAGTCCCCATACGAGCAGGATTCCGCCAAAGGTCAAACCTGTGTGTGCCCAATACATCCAATTGATCAATCTTCTTTTTGTTATGTATACCAACCAGTATCCCAGTCCTATGATCCCAAGTAAAAACCCTAGGAGGTTACATAAATGCTTAACTGCGAAGACAATATAGGTATCGTGTATATTGATATCTCCCATTTCGGCATCATAAAAGTAACCCACCAGGATCACCATAGGAATAGACAAAAAATAAATGAGGTGGGGTTTCCCTGCGAGTTGATGCATGGAAGAGATTATTTAGGCGTACGCAGGATCTTCTCCATTTTTCGTCCCCGGGCCAATTCATCTACGAGCTTGTCCAGATACCGTACCTTCCGTGTCAGCTCATTTTCGATGTCTTCCACCCGGTAACCGCATATCACCCCGGTAATCAATTCTGCGTTGGGGTTGAGAGTAGCCTTGTCAAAAAAGTCCTCAAAGCTGACTTTCTTATCAATGAGTTCCCGCAGTTGTTTGTCCTCAAAACCTGTTAACCAGGTAATTACCTGATGTAATTCTTCTTTGGTACGGTCTTTCTTTTCAACCTTATTAACATAGTGGGGATAGACTGAAGCGAAAGACATGGCTGCAATGCGTGCATCGTGATGGCTGGTGGTACTCATGTCTTTTGGTTATTGGTTGTTAGTTGATAGTTGTTGGTTGTTGGTTGCGGATCCCTGACACTATCGTTCTCATTCCCCAACTAAGATAATTAAAATAGGAATGCCTTCTGAAGCAAAGGGTTGCAGGTGGCGTCTTTAAGTATTTTAGGAGTTAAAAGGTATATGGCCTTTGGTGGGAATAGTGAACATAGGGCCTTTCACTGATATTTTGTGATGATTTCATAGGTCCAGTTCTTATCCCGTTTGAAGTTTCTGTTAAAATTGGGGGATTTTATCCCGGTATAGATCATTCCTGCCCCGGGAAGGATCAGGTAATAGGCTGAAGTGTCTACAAGGACCCCAATAAGTGCCCCGAATCCAACGGCAAGGGCGCCCCCATAAATAAAGAAGGCGCTCGTGAAAATGGAGGTCAAGAGGGGATTGCGCTTAATTTCCAGGATATCCATTAATTCAACGGGCATATCATCAATAAAAATGGTATTGCTATCCACTATTTTAAAGCGGCCCGAAATTTTTTGCCCGTCAGTCGTCCGGATTTTGATCCGCTTATTGTCTTTGATTATAACATCCTTGCCAGATGCGGGATTAATAATTTTTATGGCCTGTTCCTGGGCCCATGTCTGATTAATAACTAGCAGGCCTAACAGGAGGAGTATTCTAAATGTTGTCATTTCTCTGCAACAGCTTTTTATGTAAAACTAAGTGTTCTGTATTTCCAAATGATTAATTAAAGGTAAACAATTGGAATATGGGTGCAACCATCAATAAAACTTGTTAAAGCATAAATAATACTTATGCTTAACCTAAAATAATTAAATAAAAATTTATGATTTATTCTTCTGATCTTTGCACCCGATAACAATTAAAAATTATATATGGGTACAAAGGTATTGAGCAAACAAACTCAGGAAAAGAATTTAAACACCGCGGTTAAAGTTGCGGTAGCCAAAGGTGACGGTATTGGACCGGAAATCATGAAAGCCACCTTGCGCATTCTGGAAGCGGCAGGGGCAAACATCGAACCCGAATTTATAGAATTGGGGGAAAAGGTATATGAATCCGGGAATACCTCAGGTATAGACGCCAACGCCTGGGAAGCCATCCGCAAGAACAAGGTCATTTTTAAGGCCCCGGTGACCACACCCCAGGGGAAGGGTTATAAAAGCCTGAATGTAACCCTTAGGAAATCTCTGGGCCTGTTTGCCAATGTGCGACCCGTTTCGGCTTTACATCCTTATGTTCCCACCCATTTTCCCAATATGGATGTGGTCATTATCCGGGAAAATGAGGAGGACTTATATGCAGGCATTGAACACCGGCAAACGCAGGACGTGTATCAATGCCTGAAGCTAATTACACGTCCCGGCAGTGAGCGTATCGTGCGCTATGCCTTTGAATACGCCAGGGCCTACGGTAGAAAGAAGGTGACCTGTATGGTAAAGGACAACATCATGAAGATCACCGATGGCCTTTTTCATAGGGTGTTTGATGAAATTGCACTTGAGTATCCGGAGATTGAAAACGACACCCAGATCATCGACATCGGGTCAGCACGACTTGCCGCGAAGCCCGAAAACTACGACGTGATCGTTACACCCAACCTCTACGGTGATATCATCTCGGACATTGCCGCAGAGATAGGAGGTTCTGTAGGCATGTGTGGTTCGGCCAATATCGGGAAGAATGTAGCCATGTTTGAAGCCATACACGGTTCTGCACCGGATATCGCAGGCAGGGGAATTGCCAACCCATCCGGACTTATCAATGCAGCAGTATCCATGCTGGCCCATATTGGACAAGCAGAAGTAGGGGATAAAGTAAAGAATGCCTGGTTAGCCACCCTGGAGCAAGGTTACCATACAACTGATATCCATCAGGAAGGGGTAAGTACACAAAAGGTGAGTACACAGGAATTTGCAGACAGGGTAATTGAAAACCTGGGTAAGACGCCTGATAAATTAAACCGAAGCGTTATTTCATTGGGAAATGGTGAAGTTCGTATTCCGGACTATGTTCGCAAGCCACAAACCAAGGAACTGGTAGGTGTTGATGTGTTCCTTGACTGGCCCGGGAATGACCCGAATGCATTGGGGGATGCCTTGTCTCAGCTGGAAGTTTACAAACTAAAATTAAAAATGATCACCAACCGCGGGGTTAAAGTATATCCTGAAGGATTGAGTGAAACCTATTGTACCGACCACTGGCGCTGCCGCTTTGTTGGGATGGATGCCAATATCAACACAAAAGAGCCGCAATACGCTGCCATAGAATTTGAACAAGTCGTTGCCCTGCTATCCAAATTAAACCACTTAGGGTTTGATGTGATCAAAACGGAAAACCTCTATGAATTCGATGGAAAACGCGGTTTTTCCCTGGGTCAGGGCGAATAGTTAGTGCACATTTAGTTAGTTACTTTCCGGATAATGCATCCGCCATTCTGGTGGGTGCATTTTCTTTTGAGTGCTATGGCTGGATGATATTAAGATCGAGGGTTTCTGGTGGAGGTGGGGGTGGGGGTATGTCAAACATATCATATCCCTCGAATATGATGTGATACTTAAAATATTCAGGCCCCTTTTCTCTATTGACTTTTTCAAATTGTAGCGTAATTTCTTTGAGGATCTGCTTTGTCATCTCTATGGGGTACTTATCCTCAACGTAAATATAAATAAGCGCAGGATTGATCTTTTCATAACCGTGATAGAATGTTTTTCGCACTTCCATTACTCTATTAATTTCAGTTTCGAACTGCTCAATATGTACTAATTTTTCCCAATCCCCGGCAAAATTCAGGAGGGAATCATTCTTCACTTTAATAATATTTCGATTGAAGTAGCATCCTATAATTCCGGATGAAGGACAAACGGTGTAGCCCGTTAACCCATATAGGGTATCCTGATAGGTGAATTCAATTCCTGCTTTAGCATTTTCACAGGAAATCCTGCGCATTTCTGCAAGGAACTCTCTATAATTCCTGTGATTATCCAAATGAATGACTTCAAAATTTGACTGCATTTTCTGCTCTAGAAACCCGTAGGAGTAGAGTATTGGTAAATGATCAGCTTCTGAATACTCCTTGAAATCAGGATCCCAATCACAACTGATAAATAGCAATGGAAAAACTGACCAGAGTAATAAGCGCTTAAATTGCCAGGAATCAAATGTTGCAACCATGCTCAAGTAACAACACATATTGTTCCAAACCGTGGGTCTCTGAAAATAATCGTGCAGTATTTTTGGTCGCTGCTTTAATACCCCGCTGCCTGTCCGTCTTTTCGGGATTCCGAAGCTCCTGTATATACGTTGTTTTTCAGGTCAATGCCAATGGCCTGATACCCGCCGTAAATACCTACAGCGGTCCCGATGCGGTGTCCTTTTTTGCGAAGTTCCCGGACGGTTTCATAGGGGAAACCACTTTCCAGGTTTAGGGTGCCTCCGTTGGTCATTTTTGATCCCGTGGGCTGGGAACTGCCCCTGTGGCGCATGCGGGGGGCATCCCCGGCTTCCTGAAGGTTCATTCCGAAGTCTACCAGGTTTACCACGATCTGGGTATGCCCCTGTGGCTGTACCGCACCCCCCATTAATCCAAAGCTGATCCAGGGCTTACCGTCTTTGGTAATAAAGGCGGGGATGATGGTGTGAAAGGGCCGTTTTCCAGGTTCAAGGGCATTGGCGTGATCCCGGTCCTGTACGTTGAACATCTGCCCCCTGTTTTGCAGTACAAAGCCCAAACCATCCGGAACCATGCCCGAGGCAAATTCGGCATAGATGCTCTGAATAAGGGAGACCATGTTCCCGTCTTTGTCAGCCACCGTCAGATAGGTGGTATTCCCGGTTTCTATTTCCAGGTCCCCGGCAGGGTAGGTATCCGCCGCATTGTTAGGGTCAATGAGTTTCCGGCGCTCCGCAGCATATTCCTTGGAAAGCAGCTCTGCGTAGAATTTGGCCCGGTCTTCATAGGCCAGCTTTTTGGCTTCCGTCAGGACATGAAGGTATTCGGCAGAGCCAAAGCCCATACTTTGGATATCGTAGCCTTCCAGGATATTCAGCATTTGGAGGGCAGCAGTACCCTGTCCGTTAGGCGGTAACTCCCATATATCGTAACCCCGGTAATAGGTGCTGACGGGCTCTACCCAGTTGCCTTTATGTGCAGCCAGGTCTTCATAGGAAAGGAAACCGCCGTGTTTCTTCATATAGGCATCAATGGTACGGGCAATATCCCCCTTATAAAAGGCATCCCTTCCGCCCCTGGCGATCTGTTCATAGGTATTGGCCAGATCGGTGTTCACAAAGACTTCCCCTTTTTTCGGGGGCCTTCCGTTGGGCAGGTAGGTGGCTGCAAACCCGGGCAGGTCTTTCTTATTTTCATAATTGGTGGCCATCTCATAGGCAATCACTTCCGAAACAGGAAAGCCATCACGCCCATAAGTAATAGCAGGTTGCAGGATATCTTCCATCGGCAACTTACCAAACTTATCGTGCAGCATAAACCAGCCATCCACACAGCCTGGGGTAGAAACAGGGAGAGGGCCGAGGAATGGCACGTATCTCATCTCCTTCTCCATGAAATAGTCGATCGTCAGGGATTTCGGGGCACGTCCACTTCCGTTAAAGCCGTACAATTTTTCCGTTTTGGCATCCCAGACGATAGCGAAGATATCCCCCCCGATCCCACAGCTGGCAGGCTCAACCAGGCCCAGTACGGCATTGGCGGCGATCGCAGCATCCATGGCAGATCCTCCCTTTTTCAGGATGTCGAGGGCGGCCTGGGTGGCCAGGGGCTGACTTGTGGCGGCCATCCCATTACGGGCAAGGATCTCAGAACGGGTAGTGAAGGTTTCTCCTGCGAGCCGGTCCTGGGCCTGAAGCCCCGGGATCACCAGCATCAGTATAAGAATTGAAAGTAGCTTTTTCATGGCATTGCACTTTTAACGAGCCTAAAGCTAACAAAAAGGAAGGGATGCAGAAAGTTTGCCCGGAATATGATTATTTTCGTCTGCGCTATGAAATTTGGAAAAGTAGACAACCCTGAAATTATTGATTTCACTATTCCTGAAGACCATCCCGACACACATGCGTTTCTGGCCCAGCAAGGGAATACGGATT